>CP123444.1:3032500-3135000 GCA_029866965.1 Flavobacteriaceae bacterium YJPT1-3
ACCCATCACAAGGTGCGTATCAAAGACAATGCAATCATCGCTGCGGTGGAATTGTCGCAGCGCTACATCACCAACCGCTTCTTACCGGACAAGGCCATCGACCTCATGGATGAGGCGGCTTCGAAGATGCGGATGGAAATCAACTCTAAGCCCGAAGAACTGGACGTGCTCGATCGCAAGATCATGCAACTGGAGATCGAGATCGAAGCCATCAAGCGGGAGAAAGACGAGAGCAAATTGAAATCCCTGCGGGCTGATCTGGCCAATCTGAAGGAGGAGCGCAATGAGCTGAACGCGAAATGGAAAAGCGAGAAGGAACTGGTGGATAACATCCAGGCGGCTAAGCAGGACATTGAAAACTATAAACTGGAGGCCGAGCGCGCTGAACGCGAAGGCAACTACGGAGCAGTAGCCGAACTCCGCTACGGCAAGATCAAGGAAGCCCAGGAACGCCTGGAAAAACTACAGGCCGAAATGGCCAATCAGCAGGATGGCGGACTCATCAAAGAGGAGGTGACCAGTGAAGACATTGCCGAAGTGGTGGCCAAATGGACCGGGATTCCCGTGACCAAAATGCTGCAAAGCGAGCGAGAAAAGTTGCTCCATCTGGAAGCCGAACTCCATAAACGCGTGGTGGGTCAGGAAGAGGCCATTGCCGCCGTGAGTGACGCCGTGCGTCGTAGCCGGGCCGGACTGCAGGATCAGAAGAAGCCTATTGGTTCCTTCCTCTTCCTGGGAACCACCGGGGTGGGTAAGACCGAGCTGGCCAAGGCCCTGGCGGAGTATCTCTTTGACGATGAGAACAACATCACCCGTATTGACATGAGTGAGTACCAGGAACGCCACAGCGTAAGCCGACTGGTGGGTGCTCCTCCGGGATATGTGGGTTATGACGAAGGCGGTCAGTTGACCGAAGCCGTGCGTCGCAAGCCCTATTCGGTCGTGTTATTGGATGAGATCGAAAAAGCCCATCCGGATACCTTCAATATTCTGTTGCAGGTGTTGGATGAAGGACGATTGACGGACAATAAAGGACGGCTTGCCGACTTTAAGAATACCATCATCATCATGACCTCCAACATGGGGAGCCACATCATCCAGGAGAAGTTCGAGGCGGTCAAAGACATCGACACCGCAATGGAAAGCGCCAAGGTAGAAGTACTGGGCTTATTGAAGAAAAGCATCCGCCCGGAATTCATCAACCGAATTGATGATATCGTCATGTTCACTCCGCTTACGCGAAAGGACATCCAGGCGATCGTCCGCTTACAACTCAAAGGCGTACAAAAAATGCTGGCCGCGCAGAACATCACCATGGATGCCACCGATGAGGCTGTGGCCCATCTGGCCGAAGCCGGCTTCCAGCCGGAGTTTGGTGCTCGCCCGGTCAAGCGTACCATTCAGAAAGAAGTATTGAACAATCTGAGTAAGGAAATCCTGAGCGGAAAGGTGACCACAGACAGCATCATCTTGCTAGATGCCTTCGATGGTGAGTTAGTGTTTAGAAATCAAAGTAATTTGGTGACTGAAGAATTCTAAGCAACACTATAATAGATTAAGGATCTACATCCCCTGAAGCGAAAGCGTAGGGGGATTTTTTTATGGAACTTCATTTATCTAAAGGAGCGTCTATAGGCTCTGAAGCTTTAGCGAAGGAGTCGCGTAGGGGGATTTTCCATTTAGACAGATACCCTTAATCTAAATAAATAAGAAGTTGGCCTTGTCTTCATTGTCCGTAGCTTCATGGTATATGAAGCTAAGGAGAAGCGTAGGAGGGTCTACATCCCCCGAAGCCTTGGCGAAGGGGAGGGATTTTTTATTGCCTAATTAGTAGGTAATAAGGAGGATTATTGGAGCAAAAGTCTATTTTTATTCCAACGCACGCGCAAGCGTTTCTTTCTGACCAACCCATCATGATTAAATTCTTCCGTAAAATCAGACAACGGCTGCTTGCTGAGAACAAATTCAGCAAGTATTTGCTCTATGGGATTGGTGAAATTGTCCTGGTGGTCATAGGGATCCTGATCGCTTTGCAGATCAATACCTGGAATGAAAACAGAAAGTCCAAAGCCCTGGCTCAAAAGTACATTCAGGACATTCGGACCGACCTGGTCAATGATACCTTGACCTATACAGCAGCCCTCCAAAGACTGGAAAAAACCATAGCCAAAAACACCCTTTTGGCCAACCCGGAGGTAACCGCTGCCCTTCCTTTGGATTCCTTGAATGCCTTGCTTGCTAATTCCTTTCACTCCATCCGCATTTATAAAATAGACAATACTACCTACCTGAAATTGTCCAACACCGGCTTTTTGGAAACCGGGCATTATGCCGACCTGTTTAAAGCCGTCAATACCTATTACAACAAAGAATACACTTCCTATTCCGAATACATCGAATGGGACGAAGAACAGTCGGTAGACATGTTCCATCCTGATTTTCTAGGTTCGTATAAAAACACGGTCCTTCTATCCAATGAACAGCCCAATGAAATGGAGGTAGAAAATTTTAGAGCCTTTATCGCCTCTAAAGAGTTCCGCAATAGGACCACCACCAACCAAACCCGGAAAAGCATGATCGTCGACAAACTGCGGTATCAAAAAGCCCTGGCCCTCGAGCTGATGGAGAAGATTGATGGAGTGCTGGAACGATAGTCATTGCTGACCGCTTTAGCGCATTTCCAGCTTGTTTCCCTTCAACTTCTCAAAATAGTTTAACTTCCTGACTTCAAAAACCACCGCAACGAACTGCGGTTATACAAGACCGTATGGCACTAAGAGTGATGACTAAAATTGACTTAAATAATGGATTTCTATATATAAATGGAATAACTTTTCCCTTAATAAATAGAAATTCAGATGGCCATACAATCGCAAATAGTTCTTATTCTAATATGTCTCTAAAGGGAAAAATTAATGAAATGAGCTTTATTGCGACGGCTTTTTATAAAAACGAAAAAATAAGAACCATCCATTTAAGCTTAGAACCTGAATTCTTAAAAAAGATTTACAAACCAAATGAAAATTTAGATTTTAATGACTATTGTACTACCTATCTTGACTTCAGGAAATCAAAAACGGAAGAATTGCTTAAAACCCTTTTAAATTCAAATAAAAGAAAATTTAATTGGGGTAAAATCATAGTTTCAGTTGACCCTAGAGGACCTGACGTTTTTTCGGAAATAATATATTTTTAGAAACGGCTTTTAACACCCGATTACCGCGATTCTAGCTCATCTTCTCAAAATAGTTTAACTTCTTGACTTCAAAACACCACCGCAAAGAACTACGGTTATACGAGACCGTTCTAAGTCATTAAAACAAACCTATGAACAAAGCAATTAATTTTCAGAAAAATCTAATGATTTTTGGAATGCCATTATTAATAATCGGAATAATGGTGTTCATTACGAAATCAAATATATTTGCCGCAAATTCAAGTAGTTTATCTATTGGAATAACATTTGACTTATTATTAACTGTACCACTCGTATATTTTCTATTAATTAGAAAAACAAATATTCCAAAAGCAACAGTAGTACCAATTTTAATTGTTGGTATTATTATTTGTTCGCTAATACTTCCAACTGAAAATCAATATTATCTAAATCTTTTTAAGACTTGGGTACTTCCAATCGTGGAACTATCAATTTTATCGTTTGTTATATTCAACGTTCGGAAAGGAATAAAACGATATAAACTAAACAAAACAAAGTCGTTTGATTTTTTCACAACTTTATTAAATACGTGTTATGAAATACTTCCAAAAGGAATAGTTATTCCTGTTGTAACCGAAATTGCAGTTTTCTATTACGGATTTGTTCATTGGAAAAAAAGAAAATTGAAAAACAATGAATTTACTTATCACAAAGACAGCGGAACAGTTACACTATTAATTGCAATTATATTTATAGTAGGTATAGAAACTCTTACATTTCATATTTTATTAGCGAAATGGAATACAACTGTTGCTTGGATTCTGACTTTTTTGAGTATTTACTCTGCTATTCAAATTTTCGGATTTGTAAAGTCAATGTTCAAAAGACCAATATCAATTGTAAACGACAAACTGTTCCTTCGATATGGTATTATGAACGAAACTACTATTGATTTAGTAAACATTGACAGCATTGAAATTTCATCAAAAAATATAGAGTTGAATACAGAAACTCGAAAGCTATCATTTTTGGGAGAATTGGAAAGCCATAATGTTGTTATCAGATTAAAGAAAGAAAACACATTAATTGGACTATATGGAATTAAACGAACATATAACAATATAGCATTACACGTTGACAATAAAATTGAATTTAAGAATCAAATAGATAACGCCATACAACAATGGCTCTAAGTAATGGCGCCGTCATCGCCTACTTCTGAAAATCCTCACGGATTTTCAGTTTGGTGTGTACCTGCCTGCCGGCAGGCAGGCTTGCAAAGTTAAGTGCTTGTACCTTCCTCTCGCTACGCTCGTCGGAGGCACTACGCAACTACTCCTAGCCGAGACCGTTGTACACCATTTGGATGAACATTGAGAATTTAATAGAAGATTACAAAAGACAGACAAAAATTTGCTCTGAAATTGACTATTCGGATAAGGATTCTGTGAAGAAAAACAATAAAGCAGTCAACCGAATGTATCAGATTGTAGAATTGATTTCGGAAAGCAATAGTCAAAATGAAATTGATGAATTTTCAAAATTACTAAAGGACAATGAAAATCGAACTGACCTTTGGTCGGCAGTTCATTTATTGGAAAAATTAAGCTTCGACAAGAAGACCGAAAAAGAAGCTTTAAAAATCATAGAAAAAGTAGCTAAAGGAAATACAAGTGAAGCTATGGGTTTTCAATATTGGCTGAAAGAATATAAATCAAAATAAACCTATGAGTTGGGACATTATACTTTTTAATTCAAAGCAGAAAATAGAATCAGTTGCGGAATTGGACGAAAACCAACTCGAACCGACCGATTTTGCTGGAATTTTGGAAAACTCATTTGACCGAATTAAAAAAGATGATAATCACAGAGAAATAGTCGGAACTGATTTTACGATTGACTTTTATGTACATAATGAAATTGTGAGCAACACAATGTTGAGTTTATATGGAGAAAATGGACTTTATGAACTAATTGAATTGGCAAAAAAGCATAATTGGCAGATTTACGATTCTGGAATTGGAGAAATGATAGACTTAGAAAATCCTGAAAAGAATGGATTTGAGAATCACAGAAAATACGTTGAACAGATATTAAAAAATAAATAAAAACGGTGTACAACAATGGCTATAAGTAATTGCTTGTTCCTGCCCTACTTCTGAAAATCCTCACGGATTTTCAGTTTGGTGTGCACTTGCAAAGTTAACTGCTAACCCACGCAACTACTCATAGCCGAGACCGTTGTGCATAATGCGAAAAAACGCAGTGAATGAACTGAAAACCATAAGAGAATATTACAAACCGATTCAGCCAACAGTTTCGGCTAACGATAACGAAATAGGTTATCGAGAAAGCAAACCAAATAAAGAGATTGAGGATTTCATTTACTGTTTTTGGCAACTCAAAACAAAGAAACCTTTAAAAAGAGATTATAATTACCGAGTGGTTTCTGACGGTTGTATCGACATATTTTTTAATCACAAACAACCGACTGAAAATTTTGTGATGGGATTTTGTAGAAAGTTCGTTCAGTTCCCAATAGGAAAAGAATTTGATTATATCGGCATTCGATTTTTACCTTCTGCTTTCTCACATTTGTTCGGAGTTGATGCCAAGACTTTAAGCGATCAATCCCAAGAACTGAAAAAAGTTTTGCCCAACTTTTCAGAGTGGATTAATTCAAAAATCAAACCAGCAGATTCATTTGAAGATAATACAAAAATCCTTAATGAAAAAATAGTCGAACTTTCAAAAAACCAAAATATTGACTTTGACCCTCGTTTTCTGGATACGTTAAACCTGATTTTCAAAAGGAGTGGATTTTTGGACATCGAAAAAGACCTTAATACAGGATTAAGCCCGAGACAACTTCGCAGAATTTTCAACTTTTATATCGGCACAACTGCAAAATCGTTTAGTAATGTTGTGCGTTTTCAACATATTTTAAATGCAAAACCTTCAAAACAAAGTCTAAAAGAAAATAAACTGTACTTTGACGTTGGATTTTTTGACCAAGCTCATTTCATTAAAAGCTTTAAAACATTTTACGGCGTAACACCTTCTGAAGCCTTCCATTAAGTTTGTCCGTTTTTTACAATGCCTCGGTTTATTGTCAGTCTACATTTGTAGCAACAAAATTATTGACAATGAAAGCACTGTTATTAACCGCATTTGTTCTCGTAGCAGGTTTGACAAATGCACAAACAACGACCAAGATGAAACTTAACGCAGGAATAATTACCGAAAAATTACAGGAAACCAAGAAATTCTACACAGAAGTTTTGGATTTTGGAGTAAGTTTTGAAAACGAATTTTATCTATTGCTTCACACGCCCGACCAATCAGCAGAAATCAGTTTTTTACAACCGAACCACCCAAGTCAAAAACCCATTTTCCAATCTGCATTCATTGGAAAAGGAGTGTATTTGACGATTGAAGTTGAGAACGTAGATGAAGTTTACAAACAACTTAAAGACAAGGGAGTTGAGATGGAAATCGAAATCCGAGATGAACCTTGGGGCGACAGACATTTTGCAATCAAAGACCCAAACGAAATTGGAATTGATATTGTGACCTATACAAAGCCCGAAGAATAAAGCACTATGCACAACAATGTATAACCGCAATTACGGCGGATTCGACTACGTCCGAATCCACTCGGAATTGCTAACGTCAGTTCTAAACCGAAAATTAACGCATATTAACCCCTAACTGACGGTTATACGAGACCGTTGTAGCCAATTTAAACCAAACGTAACTTTGACAGTCTAAACATATGAACAACACCATTAAAATATGAATTTATTGAAGTTTATTTTCGGACTTTTATTGGTTTTGACTTCTTGCTCAAAGGACGATGAACCGATACCAACGCAACCAACAACATACACAATGCAGTCGTATGACGGAAACGTTACAGCAAGTTTTGGGACACTTTCTTATAGAGTTTATTATCCCAAAGAATTTACGGGACAAACCTTTGTAATTCACGTTTCAAGAGGTGGAAATGGAATTGGAGATGACAGAGGACAATTAATGTCTTATGTTGAAAGATATGTTCAAAAAGGTTATGTAGTTGTCCAAATTGACCACCGTTTTGCAGGTAACGATATAAATTTAATTGCACAATATCGTGGCGAAGAAATAAAATTTATTGGAGAAAAAGTGGCAAACGGAACTTTGAGTTATGGAACATTTACAGGAACAATAGATGGAAGTAAGCAAGGATATATAGGTCATTCGGGTGGTTGTATGGAAGGACTTGAATCTGCGGGAGTAACTATGTCTCACGGTAATTATTTAGTCCCACAGATTAAGGCAGTTTATGGAATGTCGCCAGCAGGTAATAATCCTGACCAATTTGGAATTACCTCAAACGGGTTTAACGGAATAGGAACAACTGCCATATTTTTAATTTTAGGCGAGCAAGAAAAAGACGTGAATGGTGTTGGAACTTTTATGGCGACAAATTGGCGGCTTCAAGCCTATCAAGGTATGAATACAAACGGACCACGTTATCAAACTTTTGTCAAAGGTCAAAATACAGGCCACATAGACATACCTAAAGACAATGCAGACATACAAAAATATAACTTGGACAATTCAGAAGCATTTTTTGATACCTATGTAAAAGGTTTGGACAGAAAATCCGAAATTGGAAATATATCAATGCCACCAAATAATCAGGTTGAAAAATCAAGTAAAGGAATATAAAAAACTGGCTACAACAATGGCTATAAGTAATTGCTTGTTCTCGCCTACACCTGAAAATCCTCGCGGATTTTCTGTTTGGTGTGCACCTGCCAGCCGGCAGGCAGGCTTGCGAAGTTAAGTGCCTTTGCCTTCCTCTCTCCCGAAGTATCGGGCTCGTCGGAGGCACTACGCAACTACTCCTAGCCGAGACCTTTTTAGGTAATGCAAAAAACTATTTTCACGCGGTTAAACACTTACAAAAGGCATCTGAAAATTAAATTGTTCATCATCAACCTGACTTAAAATAAAGTGAGCCAAATCGGCGCGACTAATCTTTGTACCCGAATTAACACCAACCCAACCAATACGATAATTCCCTGTTCCTTGATCATTTGTTAATCTTGGACCTCTAACAATGGTCCAATTTAAACCGCTTTCACTCAATACTTCGTGATGTTTGATAGCGTCATTTAAAATTTTTGGAACTGCTATTTTCATTATGGTCCTTATCAATTTATCTACAAATTTTGGTTTATCCTTTTCAGGGAAAGGTAAACCACCGCCTGAAAGAGATATTATTCTTTTGACGTTTGAATCTTTCATCGCTTGGACTATATTCTTGGTTCCGTTAGTTTGTAACCATTCTGGCGAACCCTTTACGTGTCCAAATAGACTTACAACAATATCAGTGTCTTCAACGACTTGTTTTACATCATCAATATTGAGAACATCACCTTTATAAATTTTCAATCTCAAATTATTTTGAATTATCTTATCAGGATTTCTAACTAATGCTTTTACTTCAAACCCTTTTTCAAGTGCTAAGTCTAAAAACTGCTGCCCCGTTTGACCTGACGCACCAAATAATGCTATTTTCATTTTATTATGTCTCTACTTCTTAAGTAATTACTTTCAAGCTGGTTAAACGGCATATAGCCACTACCCATTTTGTGATGTACCCCTTCCATCTCTAAGAATACAGTTGGGAACCCTGTTACACCCAAAGCTGCAGATTTTGCAAAATCATCCTCTGCTGATTGATTATACTTAGAGTCTTTCATCGTTAAAACAAACGACTCAGAATCTATCCCAAATTTTGATGCGATTTTTCCGTACACTTCTAATCTTTCCGGTTCTATACCATCATAATAAATAGCCTTTTGTAATTCGCAAGCATATCGAACACTGTTGGTTGAATCTATTGTTTTAAAAACCGATAAAGCGATTGCAGATGGGATAGATGTAAAAATGGCTTCACCATCTTTTAAAATCTTGTTTAGAAACTCACTACCAAACTTAACGCCTGTCGCTTTTTCTACATTTTTATATGCCCAACTTATATAGGAGGCGACTTCCCCAATTGGACCAATTCTGTCACCTGTTATCATACCTCCAGATATAACCTCAAAGTCTAAACTGTCTTTATATTTTTCTTGAAATTGGGAAATCACAGGTGAAAATCCATAGCACCAACCGCACAAAGCATCATAAACATAAACGATTTTCATTTTTTTGAGATTTACAACTTACTATACCTGGAGTAAGACTAGAGATTATTAAAATGATCTTCCTTCCTTATAATTTTATACCACAAACATATATACTTTTGTCGTACATCTATTTTTAAATAGTACTAACCTTTTTGTAAGTATGAAAAGAGAAGAATTGAAAGTTACCGCGAGGTGTCCCATTAGAACCACAGTAGATTTATTGGGTGGAAAATGGAAACTTCTTATTCTATTTCAACTCGAACCTGAGGCATTAAGACCATCGGAATTAAAAAGATTAATTCCGGACATTAGTGAGAAAATGTTAATACAAGAATTGAAAAATCTTACGGAGTCGAAATTAATCACTCGAAAAAACTTTGGAGAAATACCACCTAGAGTGGAATACAAATTAACACCTATAGGTCATAAAATAATGCCACTAATAACGGAAATGCGGAACTTTGCAATTGAATATGAACATGAAGTATTGAACAATTAAAGTAATTAAAAACCCAAGCCAAACAAATACATGAGGTAGAAAAAATCAATTACTAAGTCTTTAAGTGGTCAAATAGTTGTCTTTTCTATGGTGGTGTATATAAAATTGTTCTTTGCCTTATGTTTTAATCCTCCAGCCTGCCCTACGACAAGCTCAGGGCATCTCTTCTGGAAATCTTGGAAAAATCTTAACTTCAGTGCTGAATGGAGAAATTCGTTGCGCATTGCTAAAATAGATGACTGATTTAAGCCCATAACTTAAAAACGAACCCATGAAAACACTCTTCACCCTTTTGATCACCCTCCTCCTCTCCCTTTCAAACACCGCCCAGACCGAGTTCGAACTCGACCCTAGCCAGAGCATGCTTATGACGGGTAAAGGGGCCGGGCAGGATGCCACCATCAATCCCTACGCCGGGGAGGACTGCTATGCGGTCGTCGAGAATATCGGGAAACGGGCATTCTCTATACGGGTGCAGCAAAAAGGCGAACTCATTGAAGAAATTCCCATCAAAAAGGGAGAAGTCAAAAAAGTGAAACTCTTAAAAGGCTACGAGCTCTATCTCGACCCTAACCCCAGGGCAAAAGTGCGGGCTCGGGTGAGTTATGAGAAGATAAATTAAGGGTTTAAGGGGTTAAGGAGTTAAGGGAATAATGGGTTAATGGTCGAGGTGTTTAATTGTTGAGGTGTTCAGGTGTTGAGGTGTTTAGGTGTTTAGGTGTTTAGGTGTTTAGGTGTTTAGGTGTTTAGGTGTTTAATAAATGACCTAAAGTGAAACTCAAAACCCTATTCCGCGTAAGCGAACAGCACTTCATTCAACAAGAATCTAAGCAGCCCTATTCTTGAGGTTGGAATTGCGCTGCCAAGCTGTGGACCGAATAATTCCTATCTTGAAATCAAGTTCAATGACAGGCCTCCAATTCCGTATGAAAAGACTTTTCCCATTTACCCTTCTCTTGTTTCTCCTGCTTTCATGTCAAGAGAAAATTAGCCGGCAAACCGCTTCAACCATAGATGTTCAGAAGGCTGCCCTAGATAGTCTGGGGGAACGTTATTTGCAATTGGGTCGCTTTAGCGGTATGATTTTGATCGCTCAGGAAGACAGTCTGCGCTATGCAAACTCGTTTGGAATGGCGAATTATGAAGAGGCTATTCCTTTCCGTTCCCATACTGCTTTTCAAATAGGTGAACTGGCTCAACTCGTGTACCGGGATCTCTTGGAGCGAACGGTTAGCAACAAGCAGGTAAATCTGGACACTTCCCTAAGGACCTACCTACCTGAAATTGAATCTGATCTGACCCTGAGCAAGCTCCTCCATGCAGACACCTTGATCAGCAACCGGCAAATGATCCAATTAATCGAGCGGGTGAGTGCGCGTAGTTTTGATGAGCAACTGTTAGCGTATACTCAGGAATCAGGCCTTCAACATACCGGACTTCAACCCAGCGATTCCCTCACTGCCATAGGCTATCTCTACCAGAACTATCGGGGTCAAGGCCTGGAATTGCACACTGCTGCGGAAAGTCAGGAAGGGAGCTCAGCGAACCGCGCTGCATTATATGCCAGTGCCCGGGATGTGCTCCAAATACTGCGTCGTCAGGATACGAAGCTGGAAATCCATGGCTATGTTGCGGATGATGGCTTTAGTTATGCGGTGCAGCATCGTCCCAATTCCGATCGCTCCATCGTCATCCTTAGCAATAGACGTCACCCGGTAGGCGAGGAAATCCTACAGCGTATTGAGGCCCTACTGGAGGGAGAAGCATATCAGCTTCCCCTTGAACGAAAACCGGTGACTATAGACCCTAAAACACTTGCTGATTTTTCGGGTCATTACGCCTTGAATGAGCAGATTCAATTTGAAGTTCGCGATGCTCAAGACAGCCTTTACGTCTTCTTAGGGCCTACCAAAACCCGTTTAATCCCCCAATCTTCTCATCAGTTCTACATGGAAGAAACAGATGCCGCCCTACGATTTATTCGAGATGCTTCGGGTAGCGTTGAAGAGGTCATCCTCTTGAATGGCTTTATGGACAGTGAGCAAATTGCTAAGCGTATCCGTTGAAATCGGTTTTTATGAACCAGGAGTCCTCTGTACGTGGACCAGTGGGTTCTTGGTTGAGTTGTTGAGTGTTGAGTTGTTGAGTTGTTGAGGTGTTGAGGTGTTGAGGTGTTGAGGTATTGAGGTATTGAGGTATTTAAGGAGTTAATGGATTAATGAAGTAATGGATAATTCTTTGGACCCGTGTATAGGTAGATCATTCGATGCTACAAAAACAGCTTTGTCCTTAAGCACGCTGGCTTATCTTAGTAATTGATTACTTTCGTACAATCAAACCATCAAGGCTGAAATTCAGCGGATATGAACTCCTGCTTATCCACTACCGACATCACCCTCCGGGAGGGACTGGAGCAATTCTACGCACGGTATGAAAACCAATTGAGTCATACGGATACAGCCTTACCCCAAGAAGTTCATGCGTTTTTCAAATCCCACGACCTGGTACATGTGCTTTTTGGATGTGATATTTCGCTTTTCGGCGAAGGTCAGGTCAAACTGTGGACAATTTTTGGAACCACCTTAGGCTTTTGGAACCACTTGAAATTATATCGTAAAGCCAATGCTTTTGAGCTTTCGCGAAAGCTACCGTTTTGGAAATCGATCACCGATTTGTTTCGGTTAATCGGCTCCGTACCGGTACTCATCCTACGTGCCCGACAAATGCATCGACCCTGGCCCTGGGAAGAGTATGAACGCTATTTGGATACCTCTATCGCCGACCTGAGAAAGGAATTCAATATCCAGGTGTTCCCTTGAAATGGTCGCCCTCCTGACCCGTCTGTAACATTTTTACCGTCTTGCATCTAAAGGGAAATAAATCCCTTAAAATTCGCTTAGATGGAAACACACACTTTACCTCAGCTGAAAAAAGACTTGCAAGTTCAGGCTAAAAAGGGCCTGGATTTTATCCTGGCGGCCGGACTGCTCTGGTTGGCGATCGCCTGGCTCTGGACCTTGGATTATTCGGCCTACAACAGCAGCATTTTCACCTTTATGATCAGCGGGCTCATGTTGCCCCTCGCCTTTGGCTTCTCTAAACTGCTCAACACAAAATGGACCCTAAAAAACAATCTCCTGCAGCCCTTGGGGCTGTGGTTGAATGTCGCTCAGGTGATCTACTTTCCTTTTTTGATCTATGTACTTGTGCGCGAACCCGATTATTTTCTCATGGCCTACGCCATCATTACCGGGGCACACCTCTTTCCCTACGCCTGGCTTTATGAGGAATGGGGCTATGCGGTGGCTTCCGTGCTTATTTCGGTGGGTGGGCTGCTTTTGGCCTTGTATCTGGAAACGGATAATTTTTGGTTGATCCCTGTGTTCACCTCGATCATGCTCTTTCTGCTGGCGGGACGGATCTATCGGTCCTGGAAAACCACGGCTCAACGCTCAGACCGGATACTAGTGGGCTCTTGACCATAAATTAAAAAGAAGTTGTCAAAGTCTTGATGAATGGGAAATTGGAGCATATAGGATCATTCAATCCTTAAACAAGCTAACTTTTAGTACGTCCTTATTGAGAACAAATTAAGTAAGTCCCTCCGATAGTGACCACAGAATAGGATCGATCTTCCCATCGTGAGCAGAGAGCCCATCTCTACACCAAATCCCTTATCTTTAAACTGCAGAACGCGAAGGTTTTACCCATCAGTATATAAACACAGCACCATACACCGGTGACTCGAATACACAAAACCGCTTGCGGTCTCTCTTTTAGATCCGACTTATGGCTTTCGCGAAAGCAATTCAAAGGAAAGTGCTGAACATCTAATAAGCTCAGCATCATCAGAAATAGATTACTTTTAATCCATCCATTCTACATCCTTTTTCGTGAACGATACCGTCGAGAAAATAATAGCATCCGGGAAATGGTTCCTCAACTATCGATGGCCCAACGCGATCGTTCTGCCCCTGCTATGATGACCACTAAGAAAACGATCATCTATACCCTACTTGGACTGCCGTTGTTGATCTATCCGGTCATCCTGATCGCCAATGCCATGAGTGCCGGTGCCTTTCACGGCCAAAGCACCCCCTTGCTCACTGTTGTGGTCAGCGGATTTCTGTGGACCAGCACGCTCTATCCCATCAGCTATCTCCTGGCCTGGTTGCCCTTTCTCCGAAAGCGCCCCTATGGCTATTTCCTTCCGGCGGGGCATTTGCTTACTGCTATCGCATTTTTTATGCTTTGGCTTTATTTGAGCTGATGTCCGCCTAATTAAAAAGCTTTTCTTGTTATTTTTAGTGCTCTACACGGCCTGACCATGAATTACTTAACGCATATGATCTCGAAGAGCAAATGGATGCTACTGATCCTCTTGGGCTTTGTGCTTCTGGGCTGTCCGCCCGGGCATTTTCATGCCTATCAGTTTCTTGGTGACACCGGACCGGAAGCGGGTATTGCATATCAACGCATTGCATATGAAGATGAGGTCGATCTATTGATCAAGGTGGGCTACCTCTATGAATTCATCAATGAGCGAGAAAATGGAATGGTGGTCCTGATCAGCAGGAATTTGCAAGAGGGCAACCTCCCCGCGTCGTTGGTGCAACAGGTATATTCTTCTTCCTTCGGTCCTTTACAGCGCGTCAATGAAGTACCCTACACAGCGCGGGTGTTGGATAGTACCCACACGCTAATGTACAGCCTCTTTTTTCCAAAAACCTCCGAAAAGAAAGCCCTGGAGCGTATCGCCATAGACA
Source organism: Flavobacteriaceae bacterium YJPT1-3 (assembly GCA_029866965.1). Classification (GTDB taxonomy): domain Bacteria; phylum Bacteroidota; class Bacteroidia; order Flavobacteriales; family Flavobacteriaceae; genus Croceiramulus; species Croceiramulus getboli. The sequence goes on from CP123444.1 coordinate 3,047,105, forward strand.
CGATTCGAATTCAGTTACAAAACGACCGAATGCCCGAATTTGTGCGTTTAGCGCAAGGCAAGAATTAAAGCGTAAAACTTCTGGAATCGTCCCGCTTTCCTGCCTGCCGGCAGGCAGGCGCGAAAAGCTGGACACCGAACACCCCTATGCTTTTAATGATCTGGGCACCGTACAACTAAGGGGTTGGCATGAAGAATTGGCGCTCTTTAGTGTAGCGAAGACCTGAAAAGTACACTCTTTTTGTTGAGGAATTGACACCCTAAATTTTTATCAAATTATTAGCAATGGGATGTCGCGCAATCGAGTACTTTAGTTATGAATTACTTGGGTTCACTAGAGGCCCGTCAAACATTTGAAACACATTGTTCTAGCGCAGCTATTCTTGCTCGCTTTCTTACAACTCCAGGCGCAAAACACGGCCCCCGGCTATTACATTTCTGCGAACAACGACACCATTACCGCTCAAATAAAATTGAAGAAGGGACTCTTTGGGCAGGTTCAAAACAAGTTTACCGAAGAACTTCAAGTCGTTGCTGAGGACGGCATGGTGACCACCTTCCATCCGGAAGACATTAAGGCTTACTCCGTCCAACTGGAAAATGAGCGCTATTCTATGTTTTCTAAACCTACGGCCAAGGAAGGACAAAAATTCTTGAGTCCGGTGTACATCGGACCCAAATCCAGTCTGTATCAATATGGCTATTTCACCTCCGGTAGTGGCACCGTGATGAGTAACAGCCAGGTGTTCTACACCTTTGAAAAGGCGGACGGAAGTTTCCTGTTTTTGAAAAACATCATGAACAAAAAATTGAAGAGTGAACTCAAGACCTTCTACGCGGAGAATACGGCTGCTCAGGAATTCATCGATGGCCACTTCCGATACTGGTTGGAATTGCCTACCGACTTAAGGGCATTGATGATGGTGGTGAATCAGACTTGACTTTGATCGGCTACCCAGCCAAAACTAATTCGTACCTTGTGTTGCGCTCAACACTTATCATCAAAGACAGGGCCGTGTACATCACGTAAATCTAAACACGTATTCATGAAAGAAATCCTGCGACAGAATATCATCAAACGGCTAGGTAAATTGCCTTCGCAGCTTGAAGAGGTTCTGGATTGCTTTCGCGAAAATGAAGTCAGTCGAAAAACACCTGTTTTACTAGCAGGTGAGGTATGTCAACAATGCTACTTTATCACTCATGGCAGCTTTAAAATTGTACGAACAACCGAGGCTGGAGAAGATCACACCTTAGGCCTCATCTTTGATGAAGAATGGTTTACCGCACTGGACAGTTTTAGAAATAACACCCCGGCTACAGAAAGCATCATCGCCTCAGAGGATACGCAGTTCCTCTCCTTATCCAAAGAAAGATTTACTTATTTGAGTAGAGAGGTGACCGACTTCAATACAGTTTACAGACAAATGCTCGAAGAGTCTCAGGCTGATTTACTCGATCGCGTTAACAATCTTATGGCGCTTGATGCCCTAGCGCGTTTGAAATATTTCCAAAAAAAATATCCTCAAGCCCTGGCTCGTATCAATGCCAGAGAAATAGCTTCGCACTTAGATATGACTCCAGAAACCCTCAGTAGGCTACGGACAAAAATCTAAAAGTCTTGATTTGGATCAAGAATTTCCAATCATAAGTGGTTCAACTTTGTTTTTCAATTAAAAATCAAAGTCTTATGAAAACTTCACCATTTAAATCCACTGAACGCCTAATCATTTTTACTACAACTTCCTACGCCCTGCTGCTCGTTATTTTAGGGCACATCAAAATGATTTATCGACTGCCAGGAGTCGCCTTTGGAATCACGGTTATCGCAGTCTTCGCTATCCTCTGCCTATTCTATTTTACTAATGAGCGATTTAAGGAGTACATGAGAAGCTTCTCTTTGGCCTCGCTCACTTTTATTCATCTTTGGAGAATTCTGGCAGCTGTTCTTTTTTTGCAATACGGAGCAGAGCAGCTGATACCTTCCACCTTTGCCTATTTGGCCGGGTACGGTGATTTGATCGCGGGTCTCCTGGTACCTCTCGTTTTATTCTTTAAGCACAGTAAATTATCCTTTTGGCTTTTTAATATCGTCGGGTTCATTGATTTTCTAGTCGCTGTAGGCACGGGTATCACCTTCACCTTCCTTGACACGGGTACCATGGATACGATCAGACTGCTTCCTCTTGCTTTGATTCCCTTATTTGGTGTGCCTATTTCCGGCCTTACACATATCGTTATGTTTGACAAGCTAAGATTGGCTAAGTTTAATGCATGATCTCTAAGCTCCTCGGTGCGCTATTCTTCTTACATTCACTTACCGGATGGTGTCAGGATTCCCATTCTAAATAACGTCAAGCTCTGTATGCGATTAATAATTTTAAAAGCTGATGATCAGCGCAATCGGCAGCTTATTCTAGATCGATTCAATCCCGATCCTAACGGACTATCGGCTGAGGAAATTAAAAGCTTGAAGGCTGCGCAGCCCGAATTAGACAATACCAATACTGAAGCGCTTCTTCGCCTAACTACTGAATACGGATGGTCGAGTGATGACCGATTGGATTGCGACCAACTCGATATTTGGCTCATTTTTAGACATTCTCAACCCCAGTACTTTGAAGCAATCGGCAAGCAGATTGAAAAAGAGTATCGCGAAAATCGATTGGATAAATTCTATTACGAACTGATCAAAGATCATCTAGAGGGTCGCCCTAAAGGTTAATCAGGCCATCAGGAATATTAACAATACGCTACCCATACACTATCGTTTTGGCTGCGATTTTGACTTCTTCTAAAATAACTTAAATTCCTTTATTGCATTTCAATAGCAGGAGCTGCTATAAATTGTAAATAGAAAAAGGCAATGAATCTTACCATCTTCCTCCATCGTTTTTGGAAAAGCATCGAGATGTATCCAAGAAGTCTGCATCAGGCCAACAGCTTACTGCCCGGAATGGGTGCGGCAAGCATTCTCGACCATGAAATTCTGATCCAGGAGTACCCCTTCAAGCCTTCTGTTGCTTACCCTGAATTGACCCTAAAGGCCAGCCAAATTAGGGCCTTGGGACTTGAATTCGGTCCATGCAGGATATACCATAACGAAGACATTATTTTTATTTCGCGACAGCATAAGGCGGCTTTAGAGGCTTTTGCCCAAAGGAATCAGATCGCCCTTCGTCCTCATTCCTGGAATTGGGATTGGCTACTCGAACCTTATCTGGATACCGAGCTTAGCCCGGAAAATAAAGAGAACATCCGGCAACGGCTCCTCGAAAACGGCTTCCATCCCGAAGAAGTAGCGCGCATCAGAGCTGAGGTAGGACCACAGATGCAGCACTATAATTTTGACACCGGACTCTGGGAATGGGTGAGCCTGGGTTTGTTTGATGTGCTCTGCGCTATGCACGCGGCATACAGTGATGGAGATTTCCAGGATTTCTATCAACGGGCACTAGCTAAAGATCAAAGAAAATCAAGATGATGATTCCTGTTGATCATCCCTATCTCTAGATCTGACTGGAAAAGGGTAACTTACTTCCTGTCTCTTCAGCTCGAGACGGTGTGGTCTCTCCAGTCATTAAGAAGAAGGCTGTCAGGGCCTTTTTCAAACACTTGGGGTACTGAAGTAACTTTCAAAAAAAGATTTATGAGTAATAAATACAATGCTTTCATTTCTTACTCGCATAGCGCAGATCGCAAACTGGCTGAAGCCTTGCGAACAGGCATCAGGCGATTTGCCCTGCCCTGGTACAAACGATCGAAATTGGATGTCTTTATTGATGAGGCTAATCTATCTGTTTCTCCGCAGCTCTGGAATAACATAGAACAAGCCCTCTCCCAGTCTGATTACCTGCTTTATCTGGCTTCAACCACTTCTGCGCAATCCAAATGGGTAGCTAAAGAGTTAAATTATTGGATCGACCATAAATCCATTGATCGTCTAATCATCTTGCTGACCGATGGAGAGCTCGTTTGGGATGATGCTCAGAAAAGTTTTCAACCCGATCCCAACCTGGCGGTCTCACCGGCCTTAAATACGGCCTTTACCCAGGAGCCATTTTATATCGATCTTCGCGAGTATAAGTCGGAAGATGAACTCAGCTTGAAAAATCCTCTTTTCAATAAAGAAATATTAAAGATCACTGCAGAATTGTATGGTGTTTCCCAGGAGCAAATGGCCGGTGACGAAGTCAAAGCTAAAAGAAAAGTAAGACGTTTGACCGCTACGGTGATCGCAGTTCTACTTTTGGCTTTTGCTACGACCCTATTCTTTTACGATCGCTCCGAGTCCAATAGAATACTGGCGCAAGACAATGCTGAAAAAGCCTCTAATCTATTGCAAATTGCCTTACAGGGTCGCGGAGAGCGCTATGATAATAAACCCATTGACAGCATCATTGCGCTGCTGGAATACGAACGGATCAGACCCATACGTGAGCTAATCACGCCCAAAGTACTTAGAGAGCCGGTAGGCACCAATAATAATTACGATTACCTCATTTGGATCGACCTTCCTTCTTTTCGACTCAATGAGATCGATCGTGTGGAATACGAATGGCCTTCCGATGGATATCAATTTGCAAGAAACGCAGTAGTATCTAAGGAATCCTCTACGGGATTTGCTTTTGGATATCGAGGAATAAATGCCATCAAAAATGAGATCTACCTGAGGATTTACTTTAAAGACAACAGCTGGGACGATAAGACCTTTCTTATAAGGGATGCCCTCGGAGATAATTATCAGGAATACATTCCTTTGAAGTAAGCTTTACCCCGTGACCACCACTAAGCATTGGCTATTTTACTTTACATAATCTATATTTAAACATGCCAAGTTCAAAACAGACGGCTTACGCCCCCTTATTACAAAATATTGCTAAATACGTTTCGCTTAGCGCGGAAGAAGAGCTGCGCCTCAGCTCCATCATCAGATCAACCCGTATCAAGAAGCGTCAATTCATTGACCAGCCCGGCTATGTTTGTAATTATCGCAATTATGTGGTGCAGGGTGCTTTTCGTTCCTTCTTTATTGATGCTGATGGCAAAGAACACACTGTTCAAATAGCCATTGAAGACTGGTTTGTTAGTGATTTTTACAGCTACATCACCCAGACTCCAGCCACTCTTTATGTGGAAGCGCTGGAGGATTCTACGCTTTTACAAATGACGTATGCCGATATCGAAGGGCTCTGCCAGCAAATTCACCCCCTGAGCGAGTACTTTCGATTATCTACGGAGCGGGCCTTTGCTTTTTCGCGAAAGCGAGCGCTTTCTAACCTCAGCATGACTGCGGAAGAAAAATACCTGGAATTACTAGACCGATACCCCAATATCGTTCAACGAGTACCCCAGAAAATCGTCGCCTCCTACCTGGGCATGACCCCAGAATTCCTGTCAAAGATCCGCAAGGAACTCGCTTCAAAATCTTAATCTAGTTCAAGCGTATTTCCTAAACCAGTTCATGTTTTTGACGCTTGTGGTTCGCCAACTTTGTTCCGTAATCATTAAAAATCGAAATCATGAAAACCAAAACAAAAACCTATCAGGAAAATTTGACCGAACTGCGAGCCAATCTCACAGCTATGCTTCCGGAAGAATTCCTGGCTCTCTTTGACAACGACGCGAATCACCTGCAACAGACTCATTATCAGATTCTCCAACTTGAAATTGGGGATAAGGCTCCTGATTTCACCTTGAGCAACGCGCAAAACGAAAATGTTCGACTGCAGAAGCTCCTTCAGGATAGCCGCGTCGTATTAGTCTTCTATCGGGGCAGCTGGTGTCCTTACTGCAATCTGCAATTGGCACACTACCAACAGGCTTTGGAAGAGATGCATTGGTATGGAGCGCAATTAGTGGCCATTTCTCCTCAAACGCCGGATGAATCGTTGTCAATCAAAGAGAAAAACGAATTGCAATTTGAAGTGCTGAGCGATAATGGAAATCTAATTGCTCGGAAATATACCACCGTCTTTAAAAATGGGGAGCGACCCATCGAAGCCATGACTGCATTAGGAATAGATTTCCACGCCCATTATTCAGACGATTCCGGAGAACTTCCGGTTCCTGCCGTATTTGTTATTGAACAGGACGGCACCGTATCCTTCGCTGCATCTACCGGTGGCGATTACCGCAAACGGGTGGACGCTTCTGTAATTATAGCTCATCTAAAAGCAACATCATGAAAAAGTGGTTCATTACGGGTATTTCCAGCGGACTGGGAAAAGCCCTGGCAGAGGCTGCCCTACGGAAAGGTCATTTTGTGATCGGTACGATGAGAGATTTGCAGCAAGTGGAAGCTTTTAACCAGACCCACGCCTCCAAAGCTACCGCGGTGGCCTTAGACCTGAACGACCCACAAGGCGTGGAGCAAACGATTGCTGGCATACTTGCTGATCACGGCCCTATAGATGTTCTGGTCAACAATGCCGGAACCGGGTTCGTGGGCGCTGTCGAAGAAACCAGTTCGGAGGAAGTTCGTCGTGTATTCGAAACCAATTTTTTTGGTACACTGCGCATTACCCAGTTGATGCTACCGCATTTTAGGGAACGGAAACAAGGCCACATCATTCAAATTTCTTCCCACGGAGGGATTAAGGCTTTTGCAGGATTTGGAATCTATAATGCCAGCAAATTTGCTTTGGAGGGCTTCAGTGAAGCTTTGGCTCAGGAGGTGGGTCCACTGGGCATTCGCGTAGCTATTGTAGAGCCCGGACCTTTCCGCACCCGTTTCGCTGGCGAGGGATTGCAGGAGGCTGAGACCATCATTGAAGACTATGCCTTAACCGCAGGTAGCTTTCGCGAAAAGCTTAAAAGCGTGCATGGTAAACAGCCCGGAGATCCGGAGAAAGCAGCGCTAGCGATTATTGAATGGGTGGAAACGCCGTCCTCATCCCTGCGTCTACCTTTGGGCAGTATCGCTCTACAAACCATTGCCGCCAAAGTGCAAAGTGTCAATCAGGACCTGGAAAGGCATCGACAGCAAGCCTTAGCTGCCGACTATACTTAAAGTAAAACGGCTTAGGGTTTCCTGAGCTGTTTTTTTTTGCTTTCTAGGTAGTTAAGAAATTATTTTTTATTTTCTGTTTACTTGGTTAAATCATGGCTGAAACAAACTTTCAATTTAGCTTCCATCCCAACAAAAACTACCTAAAAGCAGCCCTATTCTTTTTTCTATGCTGGATTAGTAGTGTGGGCCCGTTGCGGTCTTTGTTGAACGATGAAGGTGCGATCACTCCATTTGTTTTGGGCGTACTGCCAAGTTTTTTTGCGGGTGTCGCTCTCGTCCTTTGGATGATCTACGCGACACGGTGTAGCCGATGGAAGGCTTTCGGATATGCACTCGGACTGCTTATTCTTGCTGAAATTGCTCAACTTTTTATGGACAATCAAACTGCTGATATTTACGATGCACTGGCCGGGATTCCCGGAGCTTTATTAGGAGTAGGGCTGTCCAAGTGGATCGCTTCAACGAAAAAAAATATCTAAGAAAAACAGGGCTGTAATCTATGGGTGCCAACTTAAAGGGAATCAATACTTGATGAGCGTTTTTTCAATCCATTCCACTAACTTAGACTCCTAGGCAAATAAAACGTTCATCAATTGGATTCAACCTCCTTTCGCTTTAAACCAGCCAATCGTTATCTGCTTCATATCCTGCTGGTCGGCTTGGGCATAGGAACCGCCAATTATTTACTGCAGAACGACCTGAATTGGATGCAATGGTGCATTCAATCGGTGGTGACCAGTTTCATGATTGGCTACACCCTGGTGGTGCTTGGGTTGAACAGAGCCTGGTTGCAGGAACGACTTCCCAACCTGAAAATACGGATCGTGATGCTCTTTTTTCTGTTCACGGTAGCAGGTCTATTGGCAACCGAAGTGGAGCATCTCATGCGCGCTTTGATCTTTCAGAATCAATACTGGAATCCTTTTTCCTCCGGCACCCTGTATCTATTCAATGCGATTATAGCTTGCATCTTGGGTTTCAGCTTTTTTCAAACCGTCTATTCAGAAGATTCAAGTGTAGCCGCGGGTCCTATACAAGCTAAGCCTAAAATTGACCCCAATGACATCGGCCACGAAAAGCATCCGGTGATCCTTACTCAAATTCCGGTAAAGCAAGGGGAAGACATTTTACTAATCTCTGTGCAGGAAGTGCTCTATTTTGAGGCTTACGATAATTATGCTTTTGTCTACCAACAATCCGGATCTAAAAAACTGTGTGACTACTCCCTCAGCTTTCTGGAGACACGACTGGATGCTTCTTTTTCGAGAATTCATCGCAAATACATTGTCAATCAGCAACGCATTCAAACCATAAAACCTCATTTAAACGGACGCTTTATCCTGGAGTTTGGGTCCGGTCATCCCACCATCACCAGCAGCAAAACCTATGCTCAAACCGTACGCGATTGGATCAAGCTCAAATGAGTTGACGTACTCCCACGTCATCGTCAATCGGAGCGCCCACAGCATTCATTCACCCCTTGCTCAGGTTATTTAACCATTCATTTAGACCGGCTGCCCGTTTCTTCTTGTATCCATCACGCTAATTTCATTCCTTGCCTTTGAACTTGCAATAACAGTTTATCTGTTGGCAGCATCAAAAAGCATAGATTATGGAAAAATGGCATCAGCTAAATATTATCATTCATGTACTAACCGGTTCTCTCGCACTGATATTCGGTCTGATCGCCTTACTGAGTGTCAAGGGAGCTAAGCAACACAACCGCAGCGGTCGCTTTTTTCTAATGCTGATCTCCGTAGTCATTCTGACCGGCCTCATCGGGGTATTTATTTTTGGAAGGAACACCTTTCTGTTGGTCATCACCGTACTCAGCGGCTACGTTGCGTTTAGCGGCAATCGCATTCTCAAAAACAAATCAAACGCCTTCCACTTTTTAGATCTAATTGTTGCCATTTTTTGTGTGCTGGTTCTCGGCTATTTCTTGTATTATTTCCAATCCATTGGGATGATCTGGTCACCCATCATCATTTACAGCACAGTAGGTGCCTTACTCCTGGTCATTGCTTATGATTTTTTAAGGTATTTGATCCCGCGACCGACCTATCGAAAAAAACGGATTTGGCTCTATGAGCACATCTATAAGATGACCAGTGCCTTCTCCGCACTGCTTTCAGCCTTCGTAGGCACTGTTTTGGATGAATATCAGCCACACAGTCAATACCTGCCTTCGGCTCTGGGGATATTGATCATCGTAGGATTTATGATCTTTGTGTATCATTTTGGATTGAAGAAATACCGTAAGACCTGATCTTTATATCCGTTGCCGATTTTTCAAATGGGTGCATGTGGAATTGATGTTTGCAAGTATATTTGAATATGCAGCTACCATTGAAGACACCCCGTCTCCTATTGAGACCCTTACACGAGAACGACGCCGCATTTATCCTCGAGTTGGTCAATTCTCCGGGTTGGCTGGAGTTTATTGGTGATCGCAACGTGCATACCATTGACGATGCCACGAATTACATTCAAAACATCCTTACTTCTGCACAGCTTTCGTATACCGTATTTGAAGATAAAGAGACCAGGAGCGCCCTGGGTATTTTGACGTATATCCAAAGACCGTATTTGAATGCCCCCGATTTTGGATTTGCGATGCTGCCGGAATACAGCGGATTGGGATACGCCCGCGAAGCTGCCCAGGCCTTCCTTAATCATTTAAGTGAGCAAGATCCTCATACCCCACTCCTGGCCATTACCCTCCCCGATAACATCCGCTCCATCCGCCTCCTGGAACATTTGGGTTTTACCTATCAAGAAGTTCTGGAAACGGAGGAAGAAACGCGGTATATTTATAAATTATCTAAGACTTAATACGAGCCGTGACCATAGACCATCTTTTCATTTGTTCCAGCCAACAAGGCCAAGAAGCTGAACAATTCGTACAATTGGGCTGGCAGGATGGCAGCAGTCGGATACACCCCGGTCAGGGTACCGTCAATCGGAAATTCTATTTTGAAAATGGCTTTCTAGAACTACTCTGGATTGACGACTTGGAAGAACTACAAAACGGACCGGCAGCAACTATCGGTTTGCAGGAACGATTCCACTGGCAGACTGAAGAAGTCTCGCGATTTGGCTTGTGTTTAGCCCCTTCACCTGAGCTGGATTTGCTTTTCGCGAAAGCAAATACGTATCGACCCGATTACTTTTCCCCGGGCAAGATCATCAACTATTTCCATTTCCCCAAATTACCCTGGGTATTCAAACTGCCTTTCCCTCCAAAATTTAATCCCCAGGAGCCGCTGCAAGACGCTTTGGGCATTCAGGAACTCACAAAGGTTATTTTTGAAATTCCTGATTTAAATGGCTCAGAGCCGCTTCTGCGTCATCTCAATCAGCAAAAGAGTTTAGTATTCCGCGATGGCAGCACAACAGCTTTGATCATGGAGTTTGATGATCAGCGTCAAGATCAAGAGCAAAATTTTCCCGACTTAGACCTTAGGATCAGGTATTGAGTCCATATCGATCAGGATCATTCCTCAAAGGAGTATCGTATTCGGCCTGTCTCCATTGCATTATTTTAGTGTAATTTTAAACGATGAGTACACAAGACCGACTTTTTTCCTGGTTTCTTTCGGAAAAAACAAAAAAAAGAGTAGAAAGGGTCATTCTGGGCATTGCGCTTTTCAGCTTTGTCTTTCACTTAATCCTTATCTATCTCAAAGATTTTGGATGGATTGACTTCCTGGGGCAGGAAGAGTTCTTTACCAATCCCATAACCGCTATTTACACACCGTTCTCCTTCATACTGGTGTATGAGGTGTATTTACTCATCTTCTACCTCCCAAAGTCCTTTACCAATTACATTACTAAACAGTATGAGATCATCACCCTGATCATCATTCGGAAATTGTTCTATGACCTCTCCGTTCTGGAGCTCACCTCAGACTGGTTTGCCATCAAAGAAGATTTGCAGTTCACTTACGATCTCATTGCGTCCATGCTCTTATTCTACCTCATTTTTCTCTTTGAGAAATTAGGCCGATTGTCCGGTCAGAAGAAAGAGAAAGACCAGGTCGCGGTCCAAAACTTCATCCAAAAGAAGAAATGGATCGCCATTGTGCTGGTCCCCTTGTTTTTTGGTATGGCGCTGTACACGCTCATCGATTGGGCCAGTGCCATTTCATTCTATCCAATGGCCTTTCCAGATATCGATTCGATCAATAGATTATTTTACGATGAATTTTTTACCGTCCTGATCCTGGTCGACGTGGTTTTATTGCTCATCTCTTTCTTTTACACGCATGATTTTCACAAAATCATCCGAAACTCGGGCTTTATTGTCAGTACCATCCTCATCCGCATTTCTTTTGGAGTCAGCGGACTGGTAAGTTCAATGCTGGTGGTCGCTGCCGTGCTCTTTGGGGTGCTCATCATCTTTATCCACAATCGCTACGAAAAAAATAAACTGGTGGAGATCCAGTAGTTTTCGGAGGTATGAAAGAAAAGAAAAAATGTAATCTCGGTCTTGACTTAGTTTGGCATTCCTTCAATCACTGTTTGACCCTACTCCTAGTCCTATTTCTCCTGGCTTCCTGCACGCCACAAAAGCCCCCTATCGAAAGCTATCTGGGTTTTGCTATGGAACCTCAAGAGTTAAGTAGTTACCTCCAGGAAAAAATAGAGGACATAGGTATTCCCGGGCTCTCCTTCGCCCTGATCAATGAGGGCGAGGTCGTTTTTTACAACACCTATGGCTATGCGAATCTAGAAGAGCAATTAGCCGTAGACGAAAACACCATTTTTGAAGGAGCCTCCATCTCCAAATCGGTATTTGGCTTTTTCGCCATGACCTTCGTCGATGCAGGATTACTCGATCTCGATCGGCCGCTGTTTGAATATTTGCCCAACCCGGACCTGGAGAATGATCCCCGCTATAAAGAAATCACTGCCCGTATGGTGCTCAGTCATCAGTCGGGGCTGCCCAACTGGCGGGAAGACGATCCAGAGAACAAGCTCAGGCTCCTCTTCGATCCAGGTACCAGCTATAATTATTCAGGCGAAGGCTATCAATACCTGGCCGAAGTACTAAAAGAACTGGCGGATACCGATTGGCAAGGCCTGGATGAACGCTTTCGCGAAAGCGTAGCCGCACCCCTTCAGATGGAGCATACGGTCTTCGTGCAAACGCCGTACACCCGGGCAAACAAAGCAGAGCCTTACGACGAAAAAGGAAACCGTGTGGATTGGGAACAGGATTATTGGTACCAAAAAAATGACAGCGTATTCGTGGCCCCGGCCAGTATACACTCGGAGGCCCGAGAATTTTCCAAATGGATGATTGGGGTAATGAACGAAGAAATCCTCACCCAGGAAAGCTATCGTAAATTGCTACAGCCTCAAGCGCTTGTAGAACAAGGAGATAATGGAGATGTCTACTATACACTTGGATTTTTTAACCTGGATATCCCGGGAACAGATATCTACTTCCACGGCGGGAACAATCAGGGCTTTACCTCCTGGTTTGCTTTGGATACCACTAAGAAATGGGGCTTTGTGCTTTTTACGAATTCGGAATACGGCGAGCAATTGGGCAACGAGCTGATGTTCTACCTGATCACCGGTCCGGATACCTGGAAGCTCTACCTGATCATCGGACTTTTGTTACTGGTTCTCCTTCTTGGAATAGTTTGGCTTTTTAGGTACTTTAGAAAGCATATACGTTCTAAATCATGAGCAACGAGAGGGTTTATAAAATGAAAGTATCCTCGGTCTATCCGCACTATGTGACCAAGGCCGAGAAAAAAGGAAAGACTAAAGAAGAAGTGGACCTCTTGATTCGCTGGCTCACCGGTTATAATCAGTCACAATTGAAAACGCAGCTGGACAAGCAGGTGGACTTTCAAACCTTTTTCGCACAAGCACCCCAGTTGAATCCCAACGTTTCCAAGATCAAGGGTCTGATTTGCGGCCATCGCGTGGAAGACATTGAAGATCCTCTGATGCAAAAAATCCGCTACCTCGACAAACTCATCGATGAACTGGCCCGCGGTAAAAAAATGAGCAGTATACTCAGAGAATAGTGCTCACCTAGCTGATTTTTCTCATAGTTCTACCCTTTAAATTGGAGTACTATTGGAGTATAATTTATAACTCTCCAAAATACTCAGTCATGAAAATTCTTATCGTTTACGGCACCGTAGAAGGGCAAACCCGAAAAATAGCACGTTACCTGGAGGAAGTTCTGGATGAAGCCGGACATCAGGCGACTTCTGCCAACGCAACCGACCAGCCCCCTGCTCCGGAAGCCTTTGATGCCATTATCCTGGGCAGCTCAATACATTTGGGCAAATACAATCCAGCCCTCAAAAAGTATGTAGACACCCATGTGGAGGCAATCAATCAACGGCCTTCTGCCTTTTTCTCGGTGTGCATGGCGATCGCCTCCGGACTTGAAAAAGAGCGGGAGGAAGCATTCCAGATCGCAGACGACTTCCTGGAAAAAACGGGCTGGCATACTGATGCAGTCTGGCATTTCGCAGGTGCCCTTAAATACACGCAATATGACTATTTCAAGCGCTTAATCATGCGGATGATTGCCAAAAAACAAGGAGGAGAGACCGACACCAACCAAGACTATGAATACACCAATTGGAAAGAGGTAAAGGCCAAAGCGCATAATTTCCTGGAACATTTAAAAGTGGCCACCTGAGCGGGTAAGCCAAAAGGGAAGTATACTTTTTTCATGTGGGCCACGTTAACTAGGGGTACCCCAAAATAGCCCCCATGATACGCACTGCCTTACTTATTTGCTCCTTGTTCGCATTTTTGACTTCCCTCTCCTGCTCCACTGCAGACGATCAGGAATTGCTTGTTGATCCCGAAGAGCAGATCGAAAATCCGGAAACACCGGATGGTCCTGAAGAACCTGAAGATGCTGAAGAAGAACCGGAAGCCTGTGCTGATCCGGCCGACTTCCTATTTGAAGAAAGTCAGGGATTAATTTTGGTCGAATTTGAAAAAGGGGCTTTTGAAACGGATTCCGCCTGGGAATTTATTGAAGATGAGGCTGCCTCTGACGGTCGCTACGCGGTCTGGACGGGCGCCAACAGCTTTTCGAATCCGGGGAACGGGTTGATCACCTATCAACTTGACATTTCTAATCCCGGCACCTATCGCTTTATATGGAAATCGGCTGTAACTGAAGGCGACAATGGAACTGAATCTAACGACTCCTGGCTGCGTTTTGCCGATACTGCCGATTTCTACGGAGAGAAAAACGGTTCGCGAGTCTATCCCAGAGGTTCCGGAAAAACACCCAATCCGGAAGGAGCCTCCAAAGACGGTTGGTTTAAAATCTACCGCAGCGGGAATGACCTGGACTTTAAATGGCAGGCCCGCACTTCAGATAACGACGCTCATGACATCTACGTGGTCTTTGAAGCGCCCGGAACTTACCTCATGGAGGTCTCGGGCCGCTCTAGAGGTCACGCCATTGATCAATTCGTACTTTACCAGGAAAATCAGTACACCCAACAAGAAGCGACTTCATCGACTGAATTCAGTAGGATTTCCTGCAATTAAGGAGGCATGGAGCTTGAAAAGAACCTGGTAAACCTGCCCCGAATGGGGTTTGGTTTCATGAGCACTTCCGGATCAATGAGCGTGTCAAGGAAACAAACCAGTCTCCCAGGTTCTTTTTTCGTAAGAAACAGTAGCTAGGTTGTGTACTAGCGCACGTTGAACAAAAAATCAATTCATCAGCCTGTTAAAATTACTTAACTTTCCTCCCGCGCTATGTTTCTAACCAATCTGAACAATCGTGGGAACGATGTAAATCGCCACAGATTAGTAGTGATCCAGTGGCCTTTGTTGGTGGCTGCTAAAACCATTTAAACGAGTACCCTATGATAGATCTGGACATTCTAATCAAAACCGTAGATGATCTGGCCGTGGGCGTTGGGATTTTTGAGGTTGAAGACACTACAGATATAAAAAGTATTCGCTACGTATTCATGAACCAGGTAATCTTGCAGGAGATGCGGAAATCCCGGGAGGAAGTACACGGCAAAAAAATCATCGAAGTAGCTCCGGAAGCCTATGAGCACAAAGGGGGCCTACAGGTGATGGAAGCCTACA
Organism: Flavobacteriaceae bacterium YJPT1-3; assembly: GCA_029866965.1. Classification (GTDB taxonomy): domain Bacteria; phylum Bacteroidota; class Bacteroidia; order Flavobacteriales; family Flavobacteriaceae; genus Croceiramulus; species Croceiramulus getboli. The sequence goes on from CP123444.1 coordinate 3,062,219, forward strand.
GAAAAGTGGCTGCTGAAGGTGGAAGCATTGATCTGGGTTTGGTGGAGTATTCCAATCATATGGTAGCGGGCACCTACGAATGTTCTGTGCACCACATTCAGGACAATTACATTTATGTATCCTTGAGGAATGTCACCGAATTGGAGAAAACAAAAAATGAATTAGAGGAGAAGAATAAGCAATTAAGCCAGTTTGCTTATATGGTGTCTCATGATCTAAAAGAACCGCTGAATTCCGTAGCCATGTTAACTGATCTGCTTCAGCATCAGTACATGGAGCAATTGGATGAGCAAGCTAAGGAATTCATGCAGTCCATTGCTGAAGCCACGGAACGCATGAGCGACCTCATTACAGATTTGCTCGAATATAGCGCCCTCAATTATGAACTAGAAAAGGTTCCTCTTCACTGTAATGATCTTGTAGAGGTGATTCAAAAAGACTTGATGGTGACCATAGAATCTAAGCAGGCAGTTATTGAGGTAAAATCATTACCGACAGTTATGGGCTATCCTACCCAGCTCAGAATGGTCTTTCAAAATTTAATCAGCAACGCGCTTAAATTCAGTAAACCAGATGAGTCTCCTGTAATCACCGTAACCGCTGCTGAAAAGGAGAAGGATTATATTTTTGCTATCGCTGATCGGGGAATTGGTATTTCCAAGGAAGATCAAGAACGCGTTTTTGAAGTATTTCAGCGTTTACACCGCAAAAGTGAATTTGAAGGCAATGGTATCGGTCTCGCCCATTGTAAAAAAATTGTGGAACTGCATCAGGGGAAAATTTGGCTAGAATCAGAGCCGGGTCAAGGAAGTACCTTTTATTTTACGATCCCTAAATAATAACTTTTCGTGGTTATGCAGTATAAAGTAGAGTTCGTTGGCACCCCAATGCGATGATTGAGAAATAAAGACCATAAAATGGAGTCCAACGCTGAAACAGAAAAGTCTACACTATTCCTTAATTGGGCCAAGTGGTTTGCACTGGATAACAAGATGCATTCATGAATCTTTTAACCCGATTTAGCGGCTACTACCGAAAGCTCAAACAAAACGGCTGGTATTTCCTTTTCTACCTGTTCTGCAGATTATCCTTAGCCTTCGGTTTTATAGTTGCAGGCATGGTCAAGATCATAGGAGAACGCTTTGCCAACGGACTTTCGGAAATCCATCCTATGGGGGCCTATCTAACAGCCCTGCATCACACGGGCTATTACTACACTTTCATTGGAATAGCACAAGTTCTCGCCGGAGTCCTACTTGTTATTCCGCGCACGGTTACCTTAGGCGCTCTACTCTATTTTCCCATCATTCTCAACATTACCGTGCTTAGCTATGCGGTGCGCTTTGACGGCTCTTTATTCACCGCACCCCTGATGACGCTCGCCAATGTATTTATTCTGGCCTGGCACTATGACGATTGGAAAGGCATCCTACCCCATAACAAAAACAAGATTGCCTATCGCCCTAAACATTTTCGCGAGAAAAGTTGGCGATTTCCCTACTTCTTCGCCCCCACTGTCCTCCTGATCACCATAGGCGTCATTTTTGGTGCTAGCCGACTTTACGAGGTCATGCCGCGCAATCAAATACAAGACTGTGAGAAGCAATTCGTAGGCACCAATCGCGAAGCGGCCGGCAATGATTTCTGCCGCTGTGTTCATGAAGAAGGCGCTCCCTTAGATGAATGCCTGGACCGCTATGAAGCAACGGCTTCAGACCGTTAATCTCCCGTTAATACGTCTACTTCACCTGCTCTTTTTCTGTATTTTCTAAAAAAAAACATGAAAACGTGGATGATTTTCGGTGTCCTGATCACCCTGGGATTACAATCCTGTCAGGGGCAGGCAACCAGCAATGACGGAGTGTACACCTATAAATCGGGGGATCCTAATGGCATCAACAAATGGTATCAAGGCCGACAGATCGCCCGGGTAATGGGCTATCAGGGCATGAGCTGGTTGGAACGCCCGGAACGGGAAGAGGAAGAAAAAACGAGTCGGCTGCTGGAAAACATGAATATTCAAGTGGACGATACCCTGGCCGATATCGGTGCCGGTTCCGGTTATCACGTTTTTAAAATGGCACCCAAAGCGAGCGAGGGACTTATTTATGCAGTCGATATTCAGGAAGAAATGCTCCAGGCGATGCGCTCGAAAAAACAGGAATTGGGAATTTCGAATGTCCGACTGATCCAAGGTGGGGAACAGTCGGTGAATCTCCCATTGAATGCTGTTGACAAGGTTTTGATGGTGGATGTCTATCACGAATTCAGTCATCCCGCGGAGCTCTTGCAGAGCATTAAAGAGGCACTTCGTGCTGACGGACGGATCTACCTGATTGAATACCGCGGAGAAGATCCCTCCATTCCCATCAAACCCATCCATAAAATGACCGAAAAGCAGGCGGTCAAAGAATTTCAAGCCGCCGGATTCAAGCTCCAGCAGAACATCGATAATCTGCCCTGGCAACATTGTATGATTTTTGTAAAGGCCTGAACGCTTTCTTTTTCTACTTTCGTGAAATGAACCTACGTTTCCCGTCTGCCTCTATTTTATTGATCCTGAGCTTTTGGGTGTTCATCTCCTGTGCATCAAAGCAAGAAATGGCACCTCGGGCTTCGTCCAACATACAGCCATCCGGGGCCGTGCAGACCAATTCGGTCTGGGCACAGCAACAACCCTATGTCCTCCTGATCTCCTTAGATGGATTTCGTCACGATTACCTGGAACGTTTTCAACCTCAGCATTTATCCGCTTTCGCGAAAGCGGGAGTCCGTGCAGCAAGTTTGATCCCGGTCTATCCGTCCAAAACCTTTCCCAACCATTACAGCATCGCCACGGGCATGTATCCCGATCACCATGGCTTGCTGGGCAATGTGTATTACAACACCCGGCTCCAAAAAGAGTACAATACCCGTAATCGAGAAACGGTGGAAGACGGTCGTTTTTACGGGGGCACGCCCATTTGGGTGCAAGCCAGTAAAGCCGGAATGGTGACCGCCAGTTATTTCTTTGTAGGTACCGAAGCGCCGGTCCAAGGCATACAGCCCACCTATTGGTATCCCTACGACGGTAAGGTCTCCAAACAAGAACGCATTGATCAAACCCTGGACTGGCTTCGTTTACCCCCAGAGACCCGACCCCATTTGATCACCCTCTATTTTTCGGATATGGACACTACCGGCCATCGCTACGGTCCCCAGGCAGATATACAATTAGAAGCCACTTTAAATGAGTTGGATGACGCTTTAGGAGCGCTTTTTCAAGGATTAGACGCGTTGGAACTCCCGATAGATGTTGTCATTGTCTCCGATCACGGGATGGCCGCCATTAGTCCTGAGCAACTGCTACCTATCGAACCGTGGTTAAATGAAGAGCAGTATCGCCTGATCGACAACGGAAGTATGCTCAGCATCCATCCGCTCCATCAGGAGGATACCGAAGAAATCTTTCAAACACTGCAATCAAAATCCGATCACTTCACGGTGTACAAAACGCAAGAGGTTCCCTATTTTGAGGAAAAGCCTACGAACCCTGACTGGGGCGCCATTCAGTTGGTACCGGACGCTGGCTTTTACTTTATGCATGAAAACGGAATCGCGATGCGCAAGAATTCCGGCCAGGACTTTTTTGGATTTCACGGATTTCCACCCACGCAAAAAGACATGCATGGTATTTTTTATGCCAAGGGCCCTCTGCTCGCCACTGATCTGACCCTGCCTTCCTTCAAGAATATTCATATCTATCCACTCCTTTGTAAACTTTTAGGTCTGGATATCCCGGCAAACATTGACGGGTCGATCACCCCGCTAGCCAAAGGGTTAAAACACCCTAATTGATTAAGCTACAGAAGATTATTTCCATTAAAGACCTGATTTAGGTATATTGAACTGCGTTTATCTAAAATCGCATAGTGTTCGACCCTCTATCTGCTATCGCATTTCCTGCTCCTGTGGTGATTTAATCAATAAGAAAAACAACCATCATGAACAGAAAAGAATTTCTCAAAACCTCGGGGATTGGATTGGGCTTTGCCCTGGTTCCCGGTATCGTGCTCGGAAAAACAACCTCCACTACTTCATCCGGAAAACCCAAGATTATCAAGGATGGTCAGGGGGAGGTGCTCAATGTCATTGGGGACCTACAAACCCATAAATTAGTCGGAACAGAAACCGAGGGCCAGATCACCGAATGGGTGGACGATGTAGAACCCGGAACGGGCATTCCCCCTCATGTGCACACCCAGGAAGATGAGATCTTTCGGGTAGTAAAAGGCGAAGTAGAAATTAGGGTTGGTGACAGTACAACGGTCCTGAAAGCGGGTGATGTGGCCTTTGCGCCCAAAAACATTCCTCATGCCTGGAAGGTAGTCGGTACCGAAAAGGCCAGGATGATCACCTCGGCCTTCCCTTCAGGTATAGAAGATATGTTCCAGGAATTGGCTGTGCTGCCTGCAGGTCCCCCGGATCTGGTTAAAGTGAGCGATATTTGTAGAAAATACGGAATTCGCTTTATCTGATGCGAATGACGCGCTAACATCTACCGGGGTGAAAGTCCATGAGACCGCTTACGTAACCTGTGCATTTCGGGCACTTCACGAAGAGCTGAGTGGAGATCACTTTGCACACCTCTGGGTTTCCCCTGAAATCACCGCCTGGATGCAGGATTATCTGCATAAAGTATCGGCAGAATAGGCGCGTGCCCATAGCCTTCGCAATCGGTTTTTTTTAGATACCCTGAATAGTCTGGTCAAGGAAGGAACCATCACCTGGCTCATCAACTTTGGATGTGGTTTCAATATGTATCCATTCTTGTTGCCCGATACTTTAAATTATTTGGAAATTGACAAACCGGAGGTAGTAGACCTCAAACAAACCAAGATCAAAGCCTGGCAGCAACAAGGCAGCCTTTCGGAACGCAAGATCACTTTTGTGGGCGTCGACTTTACACAGGATTATCAAAGCGCACTGGAGCGAACTATTACCAATTTAAAAAAAGACCAACCCTGCTTTATTTTGCTTGAAGGCGTAATATTCTTTCTAAACCGGGCCCAAAGCGATGACCTATTCGCCTTTTTCCATCGATTACAAGGACCGGGAGACTGGCTGGGCAGTGCGTCCTTTCGGGATACGCTAAAACGAACAACAGCCTATAAAAGATTAATGGCGTACACCGGCCAACAAGAATTTAAAACGGCAAATAAAGAGGACTTTCAAACTTTTCCCGATAGCTACTATAAGGCACTTCCGAATTACAGCCTGATCGATCATCAAGATTACTTTAGCCTTTCCGAGCATTACGGTAACCCGATTCAACTGCCGAGCGACCAGATCTTAAATGAACACTTTTATGTACTGCAAAGAATAAGTTCCATGCAACGAAAATAAGCAGCAGCGTTATTTTTAAAAGATTTGTATTATTAAAAGACATCTAAAAATCACCCCTTGGAAGATCCTATTCGATTGTTTACTACCTGGCTAGAAAAACAAAAGGCCAACGCACAATCAGCCTTAGCAGATGCCGTTTGTTTATCGACTATCGGACTTGATACTTTTCCGAACACGCGGTTTGTTTCGCTAAAAGACGTGCGCGATGGAACCTTTATTATCACTGGATCTACCGCTTCCCTCAAGGGCCAGGAAATTGCAGACCACCCCTCAGTTGCCCTAACCTTTTGGTGGCCAGAAACCATGCGTCAGGTTCGTATCCAAGGTACAGCCAATCCGATCACTACAACCCTGGCTCAGCTTTACTTTAACGAACGCAGTGAGCGATCTCGAGCCATTTCTAGAGTTTCTAAACAAGGAAAATATCTAACTTCTATAGAAGAGTTGCAAGATAAGATAGAACGGACTCTGCTCCATCCTGATGCCTTACAAAAACCCGAAGATTGGGGTGGATATGCTATTACACCCTTGCGAATGGAATTTATGAATTTTAAAGAAGACCGTTTTCACGAACGGTTGCTTTTTAGTTATGAGCAAGATAACTGGATTCGGAGGAGACTACAACCATAATTACTGAAATGCTAGTTTGAAACTATTCGTAGCACTTCAATAAATGCTTATCTTATAATTCCTAAACCAGTAAAAATGCTTAAATATCATTTCCTGCTTGGACTCCTTGCCCTGTCCTTATTATCCTGTAAGTCTCAGGAAGAAATTCTCTTCTCTTCTGGTCGAGCGGGCAATTCTGATATCTATCTTATGAACGGAAACGGCGAGAACGTGCAACAACTCACCAGCAGCGAAGCAGAAGAATGGGCTCCGGTCTGGATGGATGACCTGACCATTTCTTTTCTTCGACAGCAGGGTGACATCATCACCAGATACGGATTTAATATTAAAACAAAAGAAGCGTTTGAACTTCCACAGCCGGTAGAATGCCGCCTGGACGATAAAAATGCACTCTATGCGCTCGGAAGTCAGGATTATGTGTTTTCCTGTAATGACGATCTCTTTCTCTACCGCAGTGCGAAACAAAAAACTCAAAATCTCACCCAAAATATCCCCGGAAAATCCCGCTATCCCAGTTGGAATCAAATCGGAGACCGACTGCTTTTTACCAATGATCAATTAGGAAGCAATGATATTTACGAACTGAATCTTCGGGATCAATCCCTGCGACTCATCATTAGCAGTCCGGCCAATGACGAGCGGGCCGAATACTCGCCCAAGGAGGATCTGATCGTTTATAGTTCCGATCAGGAGGAGGGCGGGAATCAGGAGATCCTGCTTTTTAATGTGAACACCAAAACTTCTGAAAATATCAGTCGGAGTCCCGGTACGGAACTCATCGCCCGTTTTTCCACTTCCGGCGAAACGATCTATTACGGCAGTAATAAGGACGGGAATTGGGAGCTCTACCGCTATCATCTTCGCGATAAGACCACCCAACGCCTGACCAATGATCCGGCTTTTGATGGAGATCCGCGGGTAAACAAGTTTTAAAAAGGCTATACCACTACCGCATAAAAAAACCCTCGCTAGAGCGAGGGTTCTATCTTCTGATCAATAGCCTACAGCTTATCGATCTCGTCTTTCAGTTGTTCTTTGGTCTTCCCGGTCTTTTCTTGCAGACGACCCAACATCTCATCAAATTTTCCTTCACTATAGGTAGTATCATCATCAGTGACGTTTCCGTACTTCTGCTTAAATTTTCCTTTGACCTGATTCCATTTTCCTTTTAATTGCTCTTCGTTCATTGTCTCGGTTTTTATAAGTTTATACTCTAATATACAGAGCCAGTCCGCCTTTTTGCGTCAACAGAATGCCAATATTCGTGCTGAGCTCGTTAAGAATTGTTAAACCGTATCTTATGAAACCGCTATTCGCCCTTTGTTGTCTCGCTCTTCTCTTATCCTGTAAAGGTGATCCCAAGCAGGAGGAAACCGCAGAAGAGGTGGCGGTGACCACCTATTACCTCATCCGCCATGCCGAAAAAGACCGCTCCAATCCGGAGGAGAAAGATCCGGCACTTACGGAAGAAGGGCATCAACGAGCGCAACGCTGGGCACGTCATTTTAAAGATATTACTTTAGATGCGGTGTATTCTACCGACTATGCGCGCACCACCTCCACCGCCGTGCCCACCGCTATCGACCACGATCTGGAAGTCCAGCTCTACGATCCCAATGCATTATACGATGATGCTTTCGCGAAAGCGACTCAGGGAAAAACCGTTTTGATTGTAGGGCATAGCAATACCACTCCGGCCTTTGCCAACGCCATCATGGGAAAGCAGACCTTCAAAGCCATGAGCGACGGTGACAATGCCAGCCTGTTTAAGGTGGTCATTCAAGGTAAACAAAAGGAGGCCTCCCGAACCTTTGTCAATTAACAGGCCGGACAGGGGGCCACGCTGATATTTTCTAATTCGATCTTGGAAAGCAGTTCGAGCTGATCGGTCTCGTATAAGGAATCTAAGGATTCCAAAGGCGGAAACGTAGCCTCTGGCTTGTAGTTGCGGTAATCCACAAAACGAATCCCCTCGATGACCCGTGGATTGTAGGCTTCTCGAAAACGGGTGCCTCCACCGTTCACCTGATAGTTGTAGGCGAGATAATCGACGGTAAAATCTTCGGTACTGATCCAATATACATACTCATCGTCATAATCATCGCCTCCCCCTTCCCGGGCAAAAGTGACCCCGATCAGGTAATACTCTTTTCCATGAACCGTAGTCTTACCCTTAAGGGTTTTGTTGACGGCGGCAGCGTTCAAACCGTAAGGCAAAACGGAGAAGTAATGCACCGAGTTGACTGAATTCCCGTATTTACTCTGCAGGCTGTCGGGTAAAGGTACGGCCTGAAGCTGCTCAAAACGTTCAAAACCGGCATTGTCCAGAATATCTCTACGTTCTTCACAGTTCTCATCGGTACAACGCTCATACTGGTATTCCCCACCCTGCCGTTTGGCCCGGTAGTGGTAATCACGGAATTTAAAGGCAATGCTGCTGTTCGCTATAGTAGCTCCGCCCACTACTTCTATAGCCCGATCTACGATCTCCTGGGCCGTTAGCTCCTTAGACTTCGACTGGCAGGCGATCACCGCTAACAGAAAAAGGCCGGTAAAAATAGATAAGATCATAGAAGAAGTCCGCATAGCTGTGGTTTCGTTAAGATTAGTGTAAAATTACAGAAACTAGTTCGTACCCTCGCTTTTTTCTTAATTTTAGGCCATGCAGCAGAATACCATCAACATCAAGAATAAACGCGCCAAGTTCGAATACGAATTTCTGGATACTTACGTGGCGGGTATTAAACTAGCGGGTACAGAGATCAAATCCATACGGGAAGGAAAAGCATCCATCGCCGAAGGCTTCTGTGAATTTGAGAATGGGGAACTCTTTGTCATCAACATGACCATACAGCCCTACTCCCACGCCACCCATTTTAATCACGATCCAAAAAATGCGCGCAAGTTGCTGCTGAACCGGCGCGAACTCAACAAACTGGAGAAGGAAGTGCGCAATAGCGGACTCACCATCATTCCCCTGCACCTCTTTATCAATGAACGCGGACTCGCCAAATTAAAGATCGCTCTGGCGCGCGGAAAGAAATTGTACGATAAACGGGAAAGCATCAAAGAGCGGGACAGCAAACGTAACCTCAGCCGCATCAAAAAAGCCTTCAACAACTAAGATGAAATACCTTATCGCCCTCTGTGGTCTACTCGTTACCCTATCCGGAGGGAGTCAAGTGGTTGGCAAAGTAACCGATGAGGCAGGTGCCTCCCTGCCTTACGTCAATATCTATTTGCAAGACAGCTACACCGGCACCACCACCAATGCCGATGGCAATTATAAATTGGAGCTGGAAAAAACCGGGACCTACACCCTGGTCTATCAGTTTTTAGGCTATCAGCGACTGCAAAAAGAGGTCAACATCGATCGTTTTCCTTACATCTTGAATGTGAGTCTTCAACCGGAGACCACTTCATTGGATGAGGTGGTCGTCTCCTCAGACGTCAATCCTGCCGATCGCATCATCCGGGAAACCATAGCCAAACGCAAGGCTTATTTGGAGAAGACCGACGCATTTACCGCTGATTTCTACTCTCGCGGACTCTGGCGCATCGAAAACGCCCCTGAGAAAATTCTGGGCCAGGAAATAGGGGATCTGGGCGGCGGCCTCGATTCTACACGCTCCGGCATCATCTACCTCAGTGAAACGATCTCTGAAATTGCCGTGCGTCGCCCCAATGATTTTGAAGAACGCATCGTGGCCAGCAAGGTAAGTGGCAACGATAACGGCTTCAGCTTCAACAGTGCGCAGGAAGCGAATTTCTCCTTCTACGACAACACGGTCGATCTCAATGTTCCCATGGTCTCTCCCATTGCGCGTAACGCTTTTTCCTATTACGACTATCGACTGCTGGGTGCTTTTTATGAAGAAGGAAAGCTCATCAATAAGATCGAGGTCACTCCCAAGCGTCCTAAAGACCGGGTGTTCAATGGCGTAATCTACATCGTGGAAGACGACTGGCAACTATACGGACTGGAGCTCAAGACCAACGGGGAAGCCATTCAGGTGCCCGTGGTCGAAAACCTGATTTTCCGGCAGAATTTTAAATACGATCCGAACACCGAACAATGGATCAAGATCTTACAGACCATCGATTTCAGCTTTAAATTCCTGGGCTTCGAAGGCGATGGCCGCTTTACTGCAGGCTATAGCAACTATGAGTTCGATCCTACATTCTCACGAAACCGCTTTGGTGCAGAAGTGCTCAGTTTTGAGCCCGAAGCGAATAAAAAAGACAGCATTTTCTGGAAAGGGATCCGCCCGGTACCCCTGACTGACGAAGAGCTGAATGACTACATCAAAAAAGACAGTCTACAAGTCATTCGAAAGAGCGAAAAATACCTGGATTCACTGGACGCACGCAGCAATAAATTTTCGCCCTTGTCCCCCGTATTCGGATACACCTACACCAACAGCTACGATCGTTGGCAATTGGCTTTTGAAGGGCCTCTAACCGATATTCAGTTTAACACCATCCAGGGCTGGCACGGTACCTTGGGACTCTCCTTCAACAGCTGGAGTGATGAGAATTATACCCGCTATTTTTCCGCTTTCGCGAAAGCGAACTACGGCTTTTCCGATGATCAGTTACGCTTTACCGCAGGCTTGTCCATGCGCTTCAATCGCACCAATAGGCGCTATCTGGCTCTTTCCGGGGGTCGTGCCCTTCGGCAATTCAATCCGCAAGAGCCCATTTCACCTTTGATCAATACGGCGGCTTCTTTGAATTTTGAACGCAACTACCTCAAGGCCTACGACCTGCATTTTGCACGTATCGACTACTCGGAAGAATTGGTCAATGGCTTCCGACTGTACGCCAATCTGGCCTACGAAGAGCGTCAACCTCTGTTCAATACCACTGATCAGACTTGGTTTCCTCAAGACGATATCCAGTATACCAGCAACAATCCGCTGGACCCTAGCAATTTTACCAGCGCGGCCATTACCCGGCACGAGATCGTCAAGACCAGCATCACCGGGCGCTTTCGGTTTGGACAGAAGTACATGAGCTATCCAGACGGCAAATTCAACCTGGAAAATGAAGACTACCCTACCCTCTTCCTGACCTACGAAAAAGGCTTTGGAGCCTCAGAAGACGGCCTGGAATTCGACCAAGTGCGCATACAGGCGCAGCAGGACCTTAATCTGGGCAATAAGGGTACTCTGGGCTACAACCTAAAAGCCGGTACCTTTTTCAATGCTGCCAATGAAATCAGCTTTGTCGATTATCAGCATTTTAACGGCAATCAAACCCGGGTAGGCACCAGCGGTCGTTACCTCAACACCTTTAACCTCATGCCCTATTATGAGCGCAGTACCAACCAGAATTACCTGGAAGGCCATCTGGAACACGATTTTAAGGGATGGATCCTTGGTAAAATTCCGGGCATCAACCAACTCAATTTCAATCTGATCGCCGGGGCGCACGTCCTCGCCACCCGCGATGCCAAACCCTACTATGAATTTTCGGTGGGCATGGACAACATCGGCTGGGGGAAATACCGCCTTCTACGCCTGGATTATGTGCGCTCCTACAACCAGGGTGATGGATTTGGCGCCCTGATCTTCGGACTCAAGTTTCTTGATTTTCTCAACTAAGCAGCCGCCGGGGTGGTGAGCGCTAACGAGCGCATGCGAGTAGGCTTTGCGCAGCAAAGAGCAAGACGCAGTCTTGAAACGATACAGTCGGTAGTCGGTAGTCGGTAGTCAAGAATCAATTCCGATCCTCCAACATAGGCACAAATCGGAAGGCGCCAAACTCTTCCTTATCAAAGGCTTTGGGACCGGTGCGTATAAAACGGGTCATGATCTGATCTTCATCCCCCACCGGAATGACGAGTCGGCCACCGACTTTCAATTGCTCCAGCAAGGCTTCAGGCACGAAGGGTGCGCCCGCAGTCACGATAATACTGTCAAAGGGTGCCTCTTCGGGAAGACCTTTATACCCATCCCCAAAAATAAGCTGCTTGGGACGGTACCCCAGCTTGGCCAAAAAGCGCTGGGTCTGCTTAAATAATTTCTGTTGGCGCTCGATAGAATACACCCGAGCCCCCAGTTCGCATAATACCGCACATTGATAACCGCTTCCGGTACCGATCTCCAGCACCTTATCGTCCTTCTTCACCTCCAACAGTTCGGTCTGAAAAGCCACAGTATAGGGCTGCGAGATGGTTTGCCCAGCCGCGATCGGAAAGGCTTTGTCCTGATAGGCGTGAGCCTCAAAACCACTATCCATGAATAAATGACGCGGTATGCTCCCAATGGCGTCCAACACGCGCCGATCTTCAATTCCTTTTCCGGCCACCGTCTCCTTCAACTGGCGGCGCATGCCCTGATGTTTTGGGGTGTCTTTCATACGGCCTAAAATACGTAGATTTTTTAGTGGGCGAAAGCGATTTCGCCTGCAAAATCTTATTTTTACCAAAACACAAAAACATGCTAAAAGCTGGCGTTTTGGGTGCCGGACACCTGGGCAAAATCCATCTCAAACTTTTAAAACAATCTCCCGCTTATGAACTGGTAGGCTTCTTTGACGCCGATCAGGAAGCCAGCGCCAAGATCGAATCGGAACTGGGCTACACTTCCTTCCCCACTATGGAAGCCCTCATCGCCGCCTGCGACATGGTGGACGTAGTGACCCCTACCAGCTATCATTTTGAGTGTGCCAAAAAAGTGATCGAAGCCGGTAAACATCTTTTTATCGAAAAACCCATCACCCAAACCGTAGAAGAAGCTGAAGAACTGCTCGCCCTGGCAAAAAAACACCGGGTTAAAGGGCAGGTAGGACACGTAGAACGCTTCAATCCGGCCTTTATGGCGGTCAGTCATACCATCAACAATCCCATGTTTATCGAAGCGCATCGCCTGGCCGAGTTCAATCCCCGAGGTACTGATGTACCCGTGGTGCTGGACTTGATGATACACGACATCGATGCGATCCTGAGTGTGGTGAAAAGTAAAGTAAAGCAGATCAGCGCCAGCGGTGTTTCGGTCATTAGTGACACCCCAGACATTGCCAATGCCCGTATTGAATTTGAAAACGGCTGCGTGGCCAATCTGACCGCTAGTCGGATCTCCATGAAAAACATGCGGAAATCGCGCTTCTTCCAACGAGACGCCTACATTTCTGTAGATTTCCTCACCAAAAAAGTGGAGGTAGTGCGTATGAAAGATGCTCCGGAAGATCCGGATGATTTTGCCATGATTCTGCAAAATGCCGAGGGTATCAAAAAACAGATCTATTTTGACAATCCGGAGGTGAATGCAAACAACGCCATACTGGATGAGCTGGAAGCTTTCGCGAAAGCGATACATGAAGATTCCACCCCGGTCGTCTCCCTGGAACAAGGCACCGATGCGCTGCGGGTGGCCAAACAAGTCATTGCCAATTTTTAATTCAATAAAATCAATCTTATGAAAAATATAGCCGTCATTGGCGCAGGCACCATGGGCAACGGAATCGCCCATACCTTCGCCCAAAGTGGTTTTAAAGTACAACTCATTGATATCTCACAGGCTGCCCTGGATCGCGGATTGGCAACAATAGAGAAAAATCTGGATCGCCAACTCGCCAAAGAGAAAATCACCGAAGCCGAGAAAAACGAAACACTCAACAACATCACTACCCATACCGGGATGGCTAATGGAGTGGAATACGCCTCTTTGGTGGTCGAAGCGGCTACAGAGAACGTCGATCTGAAATTGAAAATTTTTCGTGACCTGGAAGAGTTCTGTGGAGAAGACGTGATCCTGGCCTCCAACACTTCCTCCATATCGATCACCAAGATCGCCTCAGTCACCAAGCGCGCAGACAAGGTGATAGGCATGCACTTCATGAATCCGGTGCCCATCATGAAACTGGTCGAGATCATTCGCGGGTACAATACCAGTGATGAGACGACACAGATCATCATGGAGCTTTCGCGAAAGCTGGGAAAGACCCCTACCGAGGTCAACGATTATCCGGGCTTTGTGGCCAATCGCATTCTTATGCCCATGATCAACGAAGCCATTGAAACCCTCTACAACGGGGTCGCCGGCGTGGAAGAGATCGACACGGTCATGAAACTAGGGATGGCGCATCCCATGGGTCCGCTACAATTAGCCGACTTTATTGGTCTGGATGTCTGTCATTCCATCCTGGAAGTGATGTACGACGGTTTTAAAAACCCGAAATACGCACCCTGCCCCCTACTGGTCAACATGGTACAGGCCGGGAAATACGGCGTTAAATCCGGGGAAGGCTTTTATGACTATGCACAAAGCCGTAAAGCGGAACAGGTAGCTGCTCAATTTGCATAGCGGGAGCCTGTTATATAGTGTTCTTATCGCACTCGGCCTCCTCGGACTCACGAGTACAGTGCAAGCCCAGGACAAAGAAGGCACAGGCTGGCACCGCATCGGTTTCAATGTGGGGTACGGCAATGTCAACAACCTGCTCTTCAACGATGAAGACTATGCGTATGTATTGCGGACCTTTAAAGGACAGGCCTACTATCGTATTAAAGAAGGAAAACTAGATCTGGAGTTGCTCTTTGAACCGCAGATCAATCAGGCACGCCACGAATTGCTCAATATGTACTTTGTCAATCCGGAAGATCGGGAGCGTTTTATGCAGGAACGCCCCATCAATGAATACCTGATAAGCGGCGGATTTTTGGTTAGAAAAACGCTATTCAATACCTTAGAAGGCTATGTGCTGGGAAGCCTGGGACTTGGATATATCGATGAAGCCAGTGAACGCCTAGCCAAAGGGTTTACCTTTGTCGATCAAATTAGTCTCGGGATCAGCTGGGGCTTTATGAAGAATGGATATATAGATATTCGTCCCTCATTTCGGCACATGAGTAATGCGAATCTAAAACGTCCCAATAGTGGGTATAACTCCCTGAACATAGAGTTTGGGATCGCTTTTGACATCAATTAACATGGCTACAATACACCCTTTTAAAGCGGTACGACCCAGTCGGGATAAGGTGAGCTTAGTGGCTTCCCGTTCCTACGACAGCTATACCCCAGCCGAGCGAAAAGCACGCCTGGATAACAATCCGTTTTCCTTCTTGCACGTGGTCAATCCCGGTTACAAATACGCCAAGAAAGTAAGCGGTGTCAAACGCTTTGAATTGGTGCGACAGCGCTACGAAGAGTTCTGTGAAGAGGCGGTCTTGATCAAAGAAGATCAGCCTTCCTTTTATGTGTACAAGATCATTGACCGGGAAGGTCAGGAATTCTGCGGCCTGGTTGCCGCAGCCGCTGTGGAAGACTATCAAAATGGGGTGATCAAGAAACACGAACACACCCTGCGTCTACGCGAAGAATTATTTAAGGAGTACCTCAAAACCGTAGGCTTCAATGCAGAAGCCGTCTTACTTACCTACCCGGATGAGTCTGCTTTAGAGCAGCTGCTGCAGCAATTGATGGAAGAACGTCCTGAATATGAATTTACGACCACTTATCGGGACACCCATTATTTATGGCCCGTTCAGGATTCGTCTACCATTAAACGCATACAGCAGGTATTTGAGAACATGGCCGCTCTTTACATTGCTGACGGACACCATCGCTCGCAGAGTTCGTTTCTGCTGGCTGAAGATCTCAAAGCGGCCAACAAAACGCATACCGGCACTGAAGCCTATAATTACTTTATGGCGTATCTGCTTCCGGAATCGCAGCTCAAGATCTACGAATTCAATCGCCTGGTCAAAGACCTCAACGGCTTGAGCAAGGAAGAATTTCTTGTCGCTCTGGATACCAACTTCCGCATCCAAAACCGGGGAAAAATGGAATATAAACCGTCTAAGAAGCATCATTTTAGCATGTACCTGGACGGGGAGTTCTACTCCCTCTATTTACGTAAGCGTATGCGTCGTTTCGACAATGCTTTACAAGGACTCGATGCTCAAATCCTTTTTGAGTACATTCTGCAACCGATACTAGGCATTAAAGATGCAAGGAAAGATGAACGATTGGCCTACGCACACGGCAAAAAAGGCTTTGCCTTTCTTACCGATAAGATCGATAAAAAACAGTTTGCCGTGGGCTTTGGTATGCTCCCGGTCACCATGGAGGAAATGAAGCAGATTGCCGATCAGGACTTACGCATGCCCCCTAAAAGCACCTATATTGAACCCAAACTGCGCAGCGCAGTGACTATTTATGAATTCGAATGAACATTAAGGAAAATATTGAGCATTTTAGATCGACTATACCCAATCACGTTTCCCTGTGTGCGGTAAGCAAAACCAAGCCCAACGAAGATCTGATGGAAGCCTATAAAGCGGGTCAACGCATCTTTGGCGAGAACCGGGTGCAGGAAATGGCTGCAAAAGCAGAGGCCTTGCCAGAAGACATTCAGTGGCATATGATTGGCCATGTGCAGACCAATAAGGTCAAGTATATGGCTGCCTTTGTCGATTTGATCCATTCCGCAGACCGACTTAAACTGTTCAAGGAGATCAACAAACAAGCAGAAAGCGTCGACCGGATACAAGACGTTTTACTGCAGGTGAAGATCGCTGAAGAAGAAAGTAAATACGGCATGCCTATTAGTGAGGCTATCGAGTTTCTGGCCGAGCGAAAAGACAAAGAATATCCCAACGTCCGGGTACGCGGACTCATGGGGATGGCCACCTTTACCGATGATCAGGAACAGCTTCAGCGGGAATTCAAGAGTCTGCAAGCGATCTATGAACGCTTTCGCGAAAGCAACGACCTAAGCATCCTTTCCATGGGCATGAGCGGTGATTATCAACTCGCAATTGCCTGCGGCAGCAACATGATTCGTGTAGGAAGTGCTATTTTTGGGGCGCGCAAGTAAAGAAGGAAGCTCGTATGTACGCTATATTGGATATTGAGACCACAGGAGGAAAATACGGAGAAGAAGGGGTCACCGAGATCGCGATCTATCGCTTTGACGGCCATGAAGTCGTCGACCAGTACAGTAGCCTAATCAATCCGGAGCGTCCCATACAACCCTTCGTGGTGGGCCTGACCGGTATCAATAATGAAATGCTTCGCAACGCACCCAAATTCTACGAAGCGGCTAAACGCATCATCGAGATCACCCAGGATTGCATCATTGTGGCGCATAATGCCCAGTTTGACTATCGCATCTTACAACTTGAATTCGATCGCCTGGGCTACGATTTCCAGCGACGTTCCTTGTGCACGGTTGAATTGGCCCAGGAATTATTGCCGGGACATAAAAGTTACAGCCTGGGCAAACTCACCCGTGCCTTAGGCATCCCGATGACCAGTCGGCACCGCGCTAGCGGAGATGCACTGGCTACAGTTCAACTTTTCAAATTACTTCTGGCTAAGGACACTCAAAAGAAGATCATTGGTGAAGCTGTTCGCGCCAACCCACGACGCCGCATGGACACCAAGCTGAAAGACCTGCTGGAAGAAGTTCCTGCGGTCACCGGTGTTTACTATATGCATGATGCAGCCGGAGAAGTACTTTACATTGGAAAGAGTAAGAATATTAAAAAGCGTCTCAACCAGCATTTTACCAGCGATAATCGCAAGAGTAAGGAAATTCAGGAGGAAGTGATGATGGTCTCCTATGACGAGACCGGCAGCGAATTGCTAGCCTTACTGAAAGAAAATGAAGAGATCAAAAAAAATCGCCCACCCTATAACCGCGCGCTGAAAAAACGTCTGTTCCACGTACAGTTAACCTCCTTCCAGGACCAAAACGGTTACCTGCACCTGAAGACCGAAAAAGCTGATCCTCGAAAATCGGCCATCACTACTTTTACCAATAACCTCAGCGCTAAATCGCATTTGGAGCGTATTCTGGAAAGCTATGAGCTCTGTGCACACAAAGTGGGTCGCAACAGCCGCAGTGGAGCCTGCTTCAATTATACCATAAAAAAATGTCGAGGTGCCTGCGTAGGAGAAGAATCAGCAGCCGACTACAACGCTCGGGTTCAGGAATACATCGACAAGCACAGCTATGAGAATCAAAGCATGCTGATCATTGACCGCGGCAGAGCAAGGGATGAACGCGCCATGGTATGGATTGACGATGGGACATTTAGAGGTATTGGCTGGTATAATTTGAATTTCCAGATTCACAATCCAGAAGTGCTGAAGTCAATTGTAGTACCCATGGAGGACAATCGAGATGCGCAACACATCATCCAAAGTTACCTCCGTACCAAGAAGGTGATCAAAACTGTTACCCTCGAGAAAACGCCGAGTTAAAAAACTTTCCTACTTTTATAAAAATGCAATGCTCTTATGGGTCACCCTCCCAAAGGCGGCTGGCGCGCCACCGTTCATGAAATTATTTACGAAGCAGATACTCCCCTAGGGAAACTATTTGATGTTATCCTATTGATCCTCATTCTGTTGAGCGTCGTTTTCGTCATGATCGAAAGTGTACGTGGCCTGAATCCCTGGGTGTATGATTTCTTGCTCTACGGCGAATGGGTCATCACCATTTTCTTTACGCTGGAGTACATTCTGCGGGTCATTTCGATCAAAAAGCCCAGTGCCTACATTTTTAGCTTTTACGGAATTATCGATTTCATCTCGACCATTCCACTCTACCTCTCCTTTTTCTTCGTGGGCACAAACGCTTTACTCACGATACGAGCCCTTCGCCTGCTGCGTGTATTCCGAATCTTAAAGATCACGCGCTATTTGGGAGAAGGCAATAAACTGACCAAAGCCTTGAAAGACAGTCGGCCGAAAATCGCGGTATTCCTCTTTGCGGTGCTCATTGTATCCGTTATTTGTGGCACCCTAATGTATCTGGTCGAAGGCGAAGAAAGTGGTTTTGTAAGTATTCCGGTCTCGGTCTACTGGTGTATCGTGACCTTGACCACGGTAGGATTTGGAGACATTGCCCCGGTAACCCCTGCAGGGCAGTTTATCGCCATGCTGATCATGATTATGGGATACGGGATTATTGCGGTACCCACCGGTATTGTAACTTCAGAAATGGCGCGTTCCAAACAAGAACCCTTACCGACCGGAACTAAAGACAAGATTAAATTTCTAGGCGAAGAATACGTACATATGAATACGCAGGCTTGCCGCAACTGCAATGCCACTAAACATCGCGATGATGCCTTATTTTGCCATCATTGTGGCTCGAGTTTAGCGAAAGATGAAGCCTAAAAAGTACCTCATTACCGTGGTTGGGCCCACGGCCATCGGCAAGACGGCCTTGGCGATACAACTGGCACAGCATTTTCAGACCGAAATCATCTCAGCAGATTCGCGCCAGTTTTTTAAAGAGATGCGCATTGGAACTGCAGTTCCTTCCCAAGACGAGCTCAAAGCTGCTCCGCATCACTTCATACAACACAAATCCATTCATGAAGCCTATACCGTGGGGCAGTTTGAAAAAGAAGCATTGGAACTATTGGATCGCCTATTCCAGCGACATCAGGTGCTTATCCTCGTGGGGGGATCCGGACTCTATGTGGATGCCGTGCTCAACGGACTGAATCATTTCCCCAAAGTGCCGGCGACTGTCCGAGAAGAGGTACGGCGCTTGTACAAAGAAAAAGGCCTTAGTGAAATACAGGCCCAATTATTACAACTTGATCCAGCTTCAGAGGACAGCGTGGATATGCTGAATCCTCAACGTGTGCTTCGGGCTTTGGAGGTCTGTATGGCTACCGAACAGCCTTTCAGCTCTTTCAAGAATAAGCCGAAAGCGGAACGCCCCTTTACCGCGATACAGATCGGTCTTCAGGCCGAGCGATCCGTGATCTACGATCGCATCAATAAACGGGTCGATCTGATGGTGGAGGAAGGCCTGGAAGCAGAAGCTCGTGCACTCCATCCCCATCGGAAGTTGAACGCTTTGGTGACCGTAGGCTATCGCGAACTGTTTGCCTATTTCGATGGAGTGTATAATTTCGCGAAAGCGATAGAAGAGATCAAGAAAAATACCCGTCGTTTCGCTAAAAGGCAACTGACCTGGTATCGTAAAAACGAGCAGATCCATTGGTTTCCTTTTCAGACTCCCCTGGCAGCTGTTCTCGAACATATCCAAAAAAAAATGTCCCGCTAAGCGAGACATTTTTTCTATACCACTAATTGCTTAGTCTTCGTTCTTGACCACCAGTCGGAATCCTTCTCCATGGATATTCAGGATCTCGACAGAATCATCGACCTTCAGATACTTACGTAATTTGGCGATGTACACGTCCATACTACGCGAGGTAAAGTAATTATCGTCTCTCCAGATTTTGGTAAGTGCTAATTCTCGAGGCATCAGGTCATTCTCATGCAAGGCCAACAAACGCAAAAGTTCATTTTCCTTTGGTGATAGTTTATTAGGATCTTCGTCTTTATAGGTCAGGAACCGCAATTTGGAATTCAGGTGAAAATTCCCTATCTGAAATTCAAACTGCTTACTATCAGCTGCGCTATCGCTGCCCTTACGCTGCATGATGGCCTTGATTTTCATCAGCAACACTTCACTGTCAAAAGGCTTGTTCAGATAATCATCAGCTCCCACTTTATAGCCCTTTAAAACATCTTCTTTCATGGCTTTGGCCGTAAGGAAAATAATGGGAACATCCTCATTCTTCTCGCGTATCTCTTTGGCTAGCGTAAAGCCATCCTTATAAGGCATCATGACGTCTAGTATACAAAGATCGAAATCGTCTTTCTTGAACTTTTCAAAGCCTTCCATTCCGTTCTTGGCGTGGGTGACATCAAATTCATTCATTGACAGATAATCTTTGAGTACCGTTCCGAAATTGGGATCGTCCTCTACCAATAAAATTTTCTTGTTTTCAGTTTCCATGGATTTATGTTATTAGTGGTAATTTAATGATAAATGTGCTTCCTTTCCCGCGTTCACTCTCGACGCTAATTTCGCCGTGGTGATCTTCTACAATGCGCTTCACGTAGGCCAGACCTAAACCGTGACCTTTTACGTTATGCACATCGCCGGTGTGAGCTCTGTAAAATTTTTCAAAGACCTGCTTTTGAGCCGTCTTGCTCATGCCTATTCCCTGATCCTGTATCTTTAAGATAACAAAGTTTCTAGCATTCTCCGTATAGATATCAATCTTCGGACTCTCTTCAGAGTATTTGACCGCATTATCCAGGATATTGACGAGAACATTGGTAAAGTGCGAATCATTGGCCAGAATGGCGGTACGCTCCGCATCCAAATGCGTTTCTATATACCCTTGACGGTCTTCCACGATCAAGGAAATATGACTGATCGCATCATCCACCAGATCGTGCAGATCCAATCGCTCCTTTTTAATATCGAGTTCGTTGCGCTCCAATTTGGAAATACGCAAGACATTCTCCACCTGCGCATGCATACGCTTGTTCTCTTCCTTGATCATCCCCAAATAGCGTTTCACTTTAGTCTCATCAGCGGAGACCAGAGGATTCTTGATCGCGTCTAAAGCCAGATTGATGGTAGCAATGGGTGTCTTGAACTCATGCGTCATGTTGTTGATAAAGTCAGTTTTGATCTGAGAGATCTGCCGTTGACGGATGAGCTGTTGTAGAGCGCTGGAATAAGCGATCACAATGATCAAGGTAAAAATGATGGACAGAGCGGCCATCCCAAATATGGAGGACAACACAAATTCTTTTTCTCCGGGAAAATTGGCCAGCAATTGATAATCGCTCAGGCCATCCTTATTGACAAATAAAGGAACACTGTAGGTCCGACTGGAACCCTGTAGATCAAAATTTTCGGATCGAACCTGAGTGGCCAGAGAGTTGCTATGCACGGCATATTCAAAGTCGGTTTCCATATCCCGCTCGGCCAATTCCATGATCATGATCCGCTCGATCTCTCCTTCAGGAATACGTTTGTGAATAGGGATTTTTCGTCGTTGGTCAAAAATGATCTCCTGAAAATTCAACTTGCTGAGTTCATCCATGTTGGAAAATAGCTCCAACCGTTTTTGGGAGGAGAGATACTGGCCGTCAAGGGAATTGTTATTGAAGACCTGAGCTACTTTTCTACTGATGTATTTTTTGATCTTAATGCTGTCCAGATCGTATTCTGTAGCCGGAGAACCCAATTTGAAGTCCTGCTCAATGATGCTGTTGCTGTAGAGATAGGTTTGATTGGAGACTGAATCCTCCTCGATTAAAAATAATTCTTGAATGGAAATATCATCAGGTATTCCGATGCTATCTGCCATAGCTCTCAAAGGATAGTAGTATTCTTCGAGTTCTTGATTTTGAATTTTATTGGCTGTGGAGATCAATACCTGTTTGGCATTGAAGGCGAATTGTTCCCGCTTGGTTTCGACGCTATTTGAGATCCAATATCCCTGCACAAAAATGATCCCGATGAGCGATAAGCTCATGAGCACCACGAGGAATACAAATAGGCGTCTGTTCATAATCCAAAAGTAACATTTTAACATTTAGGCTTCTTTCCATTTAGCAAAATGTTAACAAAGAAAACCCCTTGAATTTACTGGCGTTTCAAAAGGTTTTCATGGATTTGAACGACCCTTTTTTTGGTGCTTTCCAGGTCAATATTCTCGATGATAAAATCGGCTAATACTCTCTTTTTTTCATCCGGCCATTGGGCTGCCATTCGAGCCTGAACCGCTTCTTCGGTCGTTTGGTCTCTCTTCATGACCCGCTCGACACGAAGGTCTTCAGGGGCGGTCACTAAAATCGTATAATCACAGGCTTTGTAATTCCCGTTTTCGAATAAAATTGCGGCCTCCTTGATCACATAAGCGGCCTTTTGTTGCTCGGCCCAAGATTGGAAGTCGGTGCCTACCCGGGGGTGTACCAAAGCATTCAGCTGTTCTAGCAGGTCACGATCATTAAAAACCCGAGCAGCGACATAGGGTCGGTCCAACAGCTCTTCCTTATAAGCTTCTTCGCCTAACAACTCTATGATCTCTTGTTTGAGCTCCGCCGACTGATTCATCAGGTATTTAGCACGCGTATCCGCAACATAGACCGGAATCCCCAATGCTTCGAAGAAAGACGCCACTGTACTCTTCCCGCTTCCAATGCCTCCGGTGAGCCCCACAATCATCATTTGACCAGGATGTATTGAATGCGATTCTCAAGCACTCGGTAGTCTTGAATACCCTCGGGTGCACTGACCACACGTGGAATCATAAAGGAACCCTCGGTATCGGCCTCCTCAAAGTCGCAAACCACTTTAAAGTTATTGGCAAGAATGGTATTGTACTGCTCCACCGCTACCCGATACTTAACACGGACCTCCTTTGGAAAGATTTTTAATTGTTGATCTTCTGGGACATTGATCAGCTCCACCGGAACTTTAGCCTCCGCCTCCGTGAATTTATCCACTTGCACCGTATAGTTCAAGGTATAGACCTCAGCCGATACATGCGGTCCAAAGCCGGTGGTATCGATGTCGAGACTTCCCTGCAATGCGGAGCGTACTTCTTCTTGCTGCAATTGCTTAGTTGGGATAGCCTCCAGGGTATCCATCAGCCCCCGGGGGCCGGAAACGAAGAGGGAGTCCGGTACCAGTTCGATCTCCCCGGTACGGTCATAGCCGGAGGCGAAATCAAGTTCAATACGCGACGCTACCGGGAGTTTCTTGGTCACCAATTCGTCCAGCGTAAACCAAAGTGTATCCGGTTGCATGCTTAAGGGTTCAATCCCCTTTAAGCGGGTATCCATCCGGTCCAAATTCTCCTCCAGCAGATAGTAATAGCGGTTCCCGGACTGGTTCCTGACTTCGGAGAGATCGATCTCAAAGGTGGGCGACCACATGGAAAAACGCAGAAAATAGTAGCCCTGAGCGCGCATACGCACCACCGCCTCCTGAGTGGAGGCTTGTTGAATGATCTTGCCTTCGGGCAGATTAACGTAGCTCAACGCGACATTGGCACTCTCTGTATAGGTTTTGGTCAATTTGATCAGGAAGGAAATAAGAGCAGTCACCACTAAAAAGGCCAGAAAAACGCGAAGGTTGTGGTTCTTAAAATCGAATAATTTCTTATTACTTTCCATGGGCAAAAGTTAATCAAAAAATAAGTGGGGGAACCGCTCTTCAGGATGCTGTTTTAAAATATGCAAAGCCCACCACGAGGTTAAATAACCGGTACCATAGCCATAAAATTGTACGCCTACAGCCCGTAAGGCCAGTACTGCTGTAGTCCAGCTTTTGGTCTGCATCCAGGCTACCAAAAAAATAGCCGTCAAATACCCGATCAATAGGGTGATGGGCCACCACCAACCTGCAACGAGCAGGAGCAGCGAGAGCAGCGTAAAGAGCAGGGCCAGGGTGGGCAACCAAAAGGTAGCTTTCGCGAAAGCAGGATACCGCTGATTTAGAATGGGACGCACCAATCCGAACTTATGCACCTGCGTATAGAATTTACTCCAACTCAGGCGCCGTTTGTGGTAGACATAGGCATTGGGAAATAATCGCGTCTCGTAGCCCAATTCCCAAAGCTTAAAAGTCAATTCCGGATCTTCCCCGGGATGGATCTTCCCAAAGCCGCCACTTTGAGTGAAGGCTTCTCGAGAAAGTCCCATATTAAAGCTTCGCGGCTGAAACCGACTCAGGCTGCGGCTGCCACCCCGCACCCCACCGGTGGTCAAAAAAGAGGTCATGCTGAAATTGATCGCCTGCTGGAGGGCGGAAAAATCAGGATGGGCGTCATCAGGACCGCCAAAACAATGCACAAAGCTTTCCTGCAGTTCATAGTCTACGGCTTTGAGATAATGCGAAGGTAGCACGCAGTCAGAGTCCAGGATCAAAAAATAATCGCTCTGGGCCCGTTCCATCCCGTAATTGCGGGAAGGTCCGGGACCGGTATTTTCTTTGAAATAATAGCTGATGTGCAGTTGGGGAAAGGCAGCAACCACCTCTTTGGCCGTCAATTTCGAGCCGTCTTCTACGATAACCACCTCAAAATCCTTATCAAAGTCAAGCTGGGCCAAGCTCTCCAGCAATTCTCTGACCTCCTCCGGACGATTGTACACAGGAACAATAAAGGAATAGGCATACTGCATGCAGGTAAAGCTAGGGCAAAAAAATTCCCGTCACAAGATTGAGGTGATCTATCTCTTCCCGGCTAGCGCTTGAGAATACGATGACGCTGCAGACGATCTCCACTTCCTGTCTCCAACAAATACATGCCGCTGGATAGGTTCTGGAAAGGGATTTCAAAGCTTTGCGTTTCTACCTGCTGCTGAAAGAGAAGTTTACCGCTTAGATCGTACAACTTCACCCTGCCCAGAGGCTGCTCTGACTGTAAGTACAGGAAGTCCTTGACAGGATTGGGGTAGAATTGCAGGGAGGTCAGGGTACGATCGTCCAAACTGAGAATACTCTCGTCATACGCCCCAATGCTAAATTCTCCCCCACCAGTTCCAGCTCCGAAGACCCGAACGGTAAGTAAAGTTCCCGGGGTCAAATCAGACAATTCCGCTTTCGCGAAAGCGTCCAATCCACCCCCATCATCGCATAAGATCTCTACTAAAGACCCACAATTTCCGGTATATACACTCAGTGCCGTTCCGGTAAGAGGTTGCTCCCCGCCGGCCTGGGTTTCTATCGTCAGGTTACCGGAGTCCGGCACAGTCACTTCAAAGAAAATATCCCTGCTGGAGGCATCAAAACCCCCGCAGGTCGGCGTCGGAGTGGTCGACGAATTACCGGCAGTCAAGGTACTGCGCAGACTAGCCGCCTCTTCAAAATTATTCTTCGGATTTAAGGTCACTGCCGCATCACAATCGTCATTAGCAAGCACACAGCTCACTTGAGCTTCCCAACCGCTGCGGTTGAAGGAAACATCAGAACGGAACACTACCGTAAGAGTCCCGGCTTCTGCTGTAGAAATAAAAGTAGCGGGGCCGGTAACTTCAGCAGATAATTGAGTACCACCGGTACCTATCCCCTCATAAACTTCGAGATAATCAAAATTGGCTTCCAAATCGACTTGGGTAAATTCCAAAAGTATGGATTGCCCGGGCTGATCGGGACCAAAATAATAGAATTCATTCTCCCCATCTCCATAGTTGCCATTTGGACCGCCACTGTCAAAAAAGTCTTGTCCACAACTGATAAACGTACTAAAGTCGGCCGCGACGCCATAAACACTGGTCCCTGCACTTTGCGGATCACAAAGTGCACGAACAAAGGCCTCATAGGAGGTGTTTGAAAGGAGTCCGTTTAATTTTACTTTGAACGTAACCGCATCGACCACTCCGGTCAGAACGGGGGTATCCGAATAGGGGTTGTCCCCTGCATTCACGACCACATATTCATAGCCGGAAGCTCCATTGGCATTGGCTTCCCAGGTTAAGGCGGCCGTATCCGGACCGGTGGGCATGACCTCCGTATTCTGAGGTGAATCGCAATTACCGATTGTGACAAAGAAAGCCGGATCGTAAAGAAATTGAGCTTCACAATTGGCGATCACATAAGCCTCATAGGCCGTTCCGGGAACAAGTTCAGAGACAATTACGTTAGTCTCATTGGTAGCGGTCTGACCGGATTGAACAGGCGTCGCGGTCAGGGGATCTGAGCCGGCAGCGAAGACTGCCCAGCGGTATCCATCGGGGTCAAAATCAATATCGTTCCAGTCCAGTTGCACCGAGCTTTCGCTGATAGCACTGGCCGTAATTTCGGGATCAATGCAGAAACTCTCTTCGATGGAAACATCATCGATCAGGATATCATTAAAGAAAGGGGAACCACTAGCCGTGGTGATGTTCGTAAAGAGTACCTGTACCGGACCACTAACGGTAAAATCTGCGCCTAAATTGATCACAAACTGTTGCCAGCCGGCTTCGCCCTGCGTTTGCTGATTGATCGCCGTGAAAACCGACAAGGCTGCTCCGTCAAAAACCGATACTTCCAGGGTATTGTATGAATTAGGTTCATTGCTATTGCTGCTAAACACCCAAAAACTGATAATGGGGTTCTCCAGAGCAGACACATCCACCAAGGGCGATGCCAGTGTCGAGCGATCTCCATTTTCGTTGACTGAGCTATCGATCCAGGCAAAAGCATTACTGTCCAAACTGCCGCTGGTATGGTCAGGGGCATCCAAGGCGTCATAATCAGGCTCTTGATTGTACTGCCAGGCCTCCTCTCCCCGCTCCCGCCAGCACACGGGCGTAATATTGGTATCAAAGGTTTGCACCAGGGGTGCGCTAACCGGGTCACATAAGGTAAAAATAGCTTCTGCTGCACTCAACCCACTTACCCCTTCCCCACCGCAATCACTGCGGATGTAAAGATCATAATTAGTCTCTGCGTTAAGACCATTCAGGGTGGTAGCAACGGTTCCTGCAGGAAGGCTTGCGGTTACCTGTGGCGTACCTGTTTCCGTATTGACACCACTTAAATAGGCTAAAAGTTCATAGCCTGAGGCTGCATTATCCACCGGAGTCCAAGAGAGCTGCACAAACGTATTGCCTACAAAATCAACACTTAGTGCAGCAGGAGCCTGACAAACGGGTGTGGTGGTAAACGATGCAGGACCGGCCCATTGGCTTTCTTCATCCGTACAGCGGGCGCGAATGTAAAAATCATAGGTCGTCTCCGCAGTCAAGTCCGTGACCAAAAGTTCCTCCTCGCCTGCCATAGCTGATAGCTGCTGGACTGGATCCAAGTCAGGATCGTCTCCGGTCAGTGTCACAGTAATGGAATAGCCATTGGTAGCCGTATCCGACCCGCGCCAACTCAAAGTCGCTTCGGTAGCCAAAATGTTGGATGTCTGGAGGTCAATTGGAATGGCACAGGAAGCGCAGCTCACCGCGGTAGTAAACGAGGTATCCGAAACATCGGGATTGGACACTTCAAGCAGGCTATTTCCTTCCGAATCAAATAGGGTGTAGCTGATCTCCTCCGGAAAATCACCGTTTTGAATCCAGCTCAGTTCCAGGTTGTCTCCTTCACTGACTTCCAGTACAAGCAGTTCAAATTCTCCATCCGCTAAGGTGTAGGGAGTTGTCGCTCCGTTGATCGTGATATTGAGCAAACCACCATTCCAGCCGTCATTAAAACTGTCGCGGGCTTCCAGGGTGTAGGCACACGCATTTTGAGCTAGTCCAAGCGCAGGAAAGAGAACTAAAAAAAAAGAAAGAGTGCGTTTTTAGTCATAGCTATGATTCGGGCATGGCAATATACTGCGAATCCCGAGCTCAGGCAAAACTATTTCAGGAGGTGATTATTCACCCTCCTCACCGGTCATTTGATCCATGAGCGCCTGGCTCACTCCCATATTGCTAAAACCACCGTCATTGTATAAGTTCTGCAGGGTCACACGTTTGGTAAGGTCAGAAAATAAAGTCACCGTATAATTGGCACAATCCATGGCGGTCGCATTGCCTAACGGACTCATTTTATCGGCATACTCCAGGAAACCGTCAAAACCCTTGACTCCCTGACCCGCTGTAGTTGGTGTGGGAGATTGAGAAATGGTATTGACCCGAACCTTCTTTTCTTTTCCGAAAAAGTACCCAAAGCTCCGCGCTATGGATTCCAAATAGGCCTTGTTGTCAGCCATATCGTTGTAGTCCGGAAAGACACGCTGTGCCGCCATATAGGTAAGTGCAACGATACTACCCCACTCGTTCATCGCGTCCTTCTTGTATAAGGTTTGCATGGTCTTGTGAAAAGACAAGGCGCTAACATCCCAGCCCTTGGCCGTCCAATCATAATTTTGGTCGGTGTAATGGCGTCCTTTACGCACATTGACTGACATTCCAATAGAGTGGAGTACAAAATCCAATTTACCCCCAAGAATACGAGTGGCTTCATCTACCAAATGCTCCAGCGCTTCTTCTGATGTAGCATCAGCAGGAACGACCTCAGAACCGGTCTTTTCAGCAAGCTTGTCGATCTGTCCCATACGCAAGGCAATAGGTGCATTGGTGAGCACAAAGGTACCTCCTTCTTCGTGCACACGCTCCGCGGTTTTCCAGGCGATAGAATTCTCGTCCAATGCCCCAAAAATGATTCCTCGTTTTCCTTTAAGTAAATTATAAGCCATAGTGAATAATCGGTTTGTTTTGTTTTCAAATGTACTAAAAAGCAAGCCTACGCGCCTAGCGCGGACTTTAAACTTTCTTCAGTTTAGTTCAATAGTTGACGTGCGTGCGAAAGCGCCGTCTCTGAATTGCTTTTGCCCCCCAGCATTTGAGCGATCTCCACGACTCGGTCTTCGGCTTGCAAAGGTTCGATATAGGTCAGTGTTCGCTGCTCGCCATCTTCTTTGTACACTTTCATGTGATGCTCGCCCTGACCGGCGATCTGCGGGAGATGAGTAATGCTGATCAGTTGCATATGCGCACCCATCTGCTTCATGATCCCACCCATCTTAAGAGCGATCTCGCCACTTACTCCGGTATCGATCTCATCGAAGATCAAGGTGGGCAATTGCACGAATTCGCTTAAAGCGGCTTTCAGAGTAAGCATGATACGGGAAAGCTCTCCTCCGGAGGCGGCTTTCTTTAATTCCTGAGGTGGCATTCCTTTATTGGCACTGAACAAAAATTCCAATTGATCCATTCCCCGGCTGTTGAGCGCTTCGGTTTTGATCACCTTCAAATTGAAGCGGGCGTTGGGCATACCCAATTCGTCCAGCATGGCTTCCAGGGTTTTCGCGAGTTGCGGCAAGGCGGCAGTTCGGTTTTTGTGCAGTTCATCGGCTTGTTGCTCTAGTTCCGCTTTCGCGAAAGCGATCTCCTGCTCCAGCTTTTCGATCCTATCTTCCAGACCACCGGCTTCAAGCATAGCGTTGTCCAGGCTTTCCCGCAGGTCGATCAATTCTTCGACGGTGGCGACCTGATGCTTTTTCTTCAAATCGTGAATGAGCCGTAATCGGGTGTCCAAAAAGGCCAAGCGTGACGGATCGGCATCCACGGTCTGGGTATAATCATCCAGCGTTTCGGTGATATCGTCCAGCTCAATGCTCACGCTGTTTATTCGGTTGTGTAAATCTTCCAAAGTGGGTGAGAATGTGGATAATCGCGCTAATTTAACATTGATCTGTTGAAGTAATTCATTGACGCCATTGTCCGGTTGTTGCAACAATTGATAGGCTTCACTTAGGGCTTCGGTAATTTGCTCGCTATTGTTTAGCGTATTGAACTCCTGCTCGATCTCCTCCTCCTCTCCGGGCTTCAGCTGCGCATCCAGCAGTTCCTGTAACAGAAATCCATTGTAATCCGCCTCTTTTTGCGCTTCTTGTTGACGCTGCTGTAGACTTTTCAATTCATGTTGCTGATTGCGAAGGGTGCCATATCGGACTTGATACGAGTGCAACAAGGACTTGTTTTTCGCGAAAGCATCCACCACCTGAAACTGATACTCATTTTCCATGATAGTTCTGGTTTCATGCTGGCTGTGGATATCGACCAGTTGAGCACCCAGAGCATTAAGCTGAGAAAGATTGACCGGGGTATCATTGACGAAAGCTCGGCTCTTTCCACTGGGAAGGATCTCCCGTCGCACAATGGTGCGTTCTTCATAATCCAGGTCCTCCGCTTCAAAAAGGCCTTGCAACGACCATTGCTTAAGATTGAACGTGGCTTCGATCACACACTTCTGGTCTGCCGAACCTATACTGGAGAGGTCTGCCCGATTTCCGAGAATTAAACCCAGGGCGCCTAATAAGATGGATTTCCCGGCACCGGTTTCTCCGGTGATCACCGTAAAACCTTGCTCAAAAGAGAGATGAGCCTTATCGATCAAGGCGTAATTTTTTATGGTCAGGGTCTCCAGCACGTGTTCAATTTTAGGTAAAGATAAATGGGAATTTCGGCTGCGCCAAACAATTCTTAGAAGCTGATAGATCGCCAGTAATTGGCCTTGGTAGGAGCTACCCGATTGAGCGTTTCGACCAAATCTTTGATGTTCACCTGGGGTCCGTCAGAAAATACCTGGGAAATCTCCTCGGCTTTGGCATCAAAGAACACCCGGGTCAGGAAATTATTAGGTCGCTTGTTGTACATACGACGCATCAATTCCAGTGTGTCTGCCAGGTCTTGTTTGGCTTGTTTTTGATTTTGAGCCATGGTATCCATACCCAGACGATGGTAGTTGTACATCACCTCGTGAAACTCTCCGAAATTGGGAGATAGGAGATCTTGATTCAATCGGAAACGGGTTTGCGTATTCCCGCTAGCTTGCCAGCCTGTTGTCCCGCTCTGCTGGGCGGTATTGACAATTTGCTTGGCCAGTTCGAAATAGGCACGTCCACCATCCTCTTGAAAAGTATCCGCATCAATGCCAATGATGGTGTAGGCATAAAACGCCAGTACTGAAATAAGATTGGATGTATAAATGTTGGGGTTAAAATTGAGAGGCTGGAACTCGGTGTATTGAAAATTGAAATCCCGATCGTTGAAATTGAATACCGGACTGTCGTAGGTCGAGTTATAAATAGGTCTCGAAGACTGCACCTGCAGGGTAGCTTCAAAAAAATCAGAGTCGATACGGCGTACGATGATTACCAAACTGCAATCAATACGCTCCTGGTTCTTGACATTGAGATTGGTCCATTTGGTCTCGTTCATAAACTCCAGAATGTCGCGTTCAAGGGTTTTAAAAACCTGCAAATTATCTTGTCCAGTCTGCTCTGCATTGATGCTGACTGTACAGTTCAGCTCCTGTGCCTGGGTAAGCACCGAACTGAATACAAGGAAGAAAAGAAACAGTTTACGCATGTAGAGATTCTTGTATCAGGGCGAAGATATCCTTAGCCACTTCCGCTTTGGTCTTCACTTCAAACGGTGTTTTAGCTCCATTCTTGTGGAAGACAGTAATTTTATTGGTGTCTTTACGGAATCCGGCACCCTTATCATTCAGCGAATTCAGCACAATCATGTCCAGATTCTTCCGTTTCAATTTGCCTTGCGCATGCTGTTCTTCATTTTCTGTCTCCAGGGCAAACCCTACCAAGAATTGCTCTTTTTTCAGTTGACCCATGCTGGCCAGGATATCCCGTGTAGGCTCCAGATCTATGGAGTGATACCCCTCTTTTTTCTTGATCTTTTGCTCAGCTACGATAACCGGTTTATAGTCGGCGACTGCAGCAGCAGCAATGACAATATCCATATCCTCGTAGACTTCCATGACCTGAGTGTACATCTCCTGCGAATCGGTCACCTTGATCAATTGGATAAAAGGATGGTTCACCCGTTCTGCTGAGGGACCGGAGATCAGCGTGACCTGGGCTCCAAGACGCGCCGCCTCATGCGCCAGGGCATAACCCATTTTTCCACTGCTGTGGTTGCCAATAAATCGTACCGGATCGATCGCTTCGTATGTGGGTCCGGCAGTGATCATGAGCTTCTTGCCGTAGAGGGGCATCTGCCCGAGTAGATGATCTTCTATAAAGGCGACGATATGTTCCGGTTCAGCCATACGTCCCGGACCGTGCAAACCACTGGCTAACTCTCCATGCTCCGCAGGAATTTGAATCAGCCCATGTTGTTCTAATTGATCAAAGGTTTGCTGCGTTGATGGATGCTCGTGCATGTCGAGATCCATTGCGGGTGCAAAATAGACCGGGCATTTAGCCGACAGATAGGTCGCTAAAAGTAGATTGTCGCTAGTACCCGAGGCCATCTTAGCCAGGGTATTGGCGGTGGCCGGGGCTATAACGAAAAAATCGGCCCAGAGGCCGAGTTCTACGTGGTTATTCCATACTGCCCCATCTTCCTCTTCAGAAGTAAAAGAAGATAGCACGGGATTTTTACTTAGGGTACTTAGGGTTAGCGGGGTCACAAAATCTTTAGCAGCAGGCGTCATGACGACGCGAACCTCTGCACCTTTTTTGATGAATTCACGAACCAATGGTGCCGCTTTGTAAGCCGCTATTCCACCGGTCACCCCGAGTAAGACTTTTTTATCCTGAAGGACGGACATGCTTACTCTCCCTTATCCTCGATATCCTGAGTGTTTCGGTGGTAGATCTTATCTTCTAACCACTCCTGAACAGCAAGTGCATGAGGCTTAGGAAGCTTTTCGTAAAATTTAGAAACCTCAATCTGTTCCTTATTCTCGAAAATCTCCTCTAAACTGTCATTGTAGGTCGCAAACTCATCCAATTTCTCGAGTAATTCCTTTTTGATATCGCCATTGATTTGCGTCGCACGCTTGGCAATGATCGAAATAGCTTCGTAAATATTGTCGGTCGGTTTATCCACTAAATTCTTATCAATAGTGGTTGTATTCACGGGTGCATCAAGATCTCTAAAGTTCATAGTCATTCCTTTTATTAAATGTAATCCTCCAATCTGGAGTTGATTTCTGCAAGTATTTTATCGGCTTGCTCGCGGTACTCTCCGTTGGGATAGTAACGCATCATGGTGGTGTATATTTCTTTGGCTTCTATCAAGCGTTCCTCCACAAGATAGGCAAAACTATTTATGGCGTATTCGTAAGCCGCTTCCAGTTTGTAATAAAAAGCACCTTCGCGATAGGGTGAGCCGGGATATTCCGAAATGAAATTATCCAACGCTTTGATCGCTACCGGAGGTGAAATGATCTCCACCTTATGATACTGTTTTGCTATTTCGTAAGCTTTCTTTTCTAACTTGGTTTGCAATTCTGCCACAGCGGCATTGGCTTCATCCAGGTACTCTGACTCTTGGTAGCGGTTGATGAATTCCTGCAAACGGGCTATTCCCTTTTCTGTTTCTTCCTGATCCAACGTGTAGCGCGGGGAGTTATAATAGAAACTCATCCCGGCCTTAAAGGAAGCTTCCTCGGCTTTCGTACTCTGTGGATAACTCTTTTCAAAGCGATCAAACTGATAACTGGAAAGCAGATAATCGCTCAGTTGATAATAGGTATCAGCGTACATGTACATTACGCGTTCCGCTTGAGGTCTACCACGGTAACTGGGTACGATCTGTTCCCAAAGACGTAAGGCTTTCTTGTATTTGCCTTGTTGATAAAGAGAATCTGCAAAGGTGTATTTCTCGCCAATATCATCAGACTTCAGCACCTCTTGATAAGGGCTACAGGAAGTCAGCGACAGGGCAAAACACGCGATAACAAACAGGGGACGAATCACTTTCAAAAACATCGTGCAAAAATACAGTTTTAAATGAGATAACAAAAAAGAAATTCTAAGACGAAAGTAGCTTTATCTCTAAGGAAAGAAAAGCACTTGTGAAAGATTTAACGACTAAGAACTGAATGGCTTAAAGGCATCGCGAAGTTGCTCCTTCAAGGGCGGAGTTGCCTGGACTAAGGGTAAACGAACTCCAGCCGATCCTATCCCTTGAATCTCAAGCAGAGCTTTAATTCCCGAAGGGTTTCCTTCCGCAAAGATAATATCGATCAGGGGCATCAAATCAAAATGAAGTTGATAGGCCTTTGACGGCTGATCTCCTTCCAATCCCATTCGTATCATATCGCTAAATGGTCGCGGTACGCCCTGACCGATCACCGAGATCACCCCATCTCCTCCAGCGGAGACTAAAGGCAAGGCTAACATATCGTCTCCGGAAATCACCATAAAGTCGCGAGGTCGATCGGCCAACAATCGAAGTACCTGAGTCATATCGCCAGCAGCCTCCTTGATTCCGATAATATGGTCAAAGGCATGAGCCAGACGCAGTACGGTGGCAGGAAGCATATTGCTTCCGGTACGCGAAGGAACGTTGTACAGCACTAGGGGTTTAGAAGTCGCTTCAGCAACCGCCTTGTAATGCTGGAAAATCCCTTCTTGAGACGGTCGGTTATAATAAGGGGAAACCGAGAGAATGGCATCGAAGGCAGAGAGATCCCGACGCTTCAGTTCATCAATCACCTGCTGGGTGTTATTCCCTCCCACGCCTAGAACAAGAGGCAGTTGTCCTCCGGCTTTTTGAACCACCTGTTGGATAACGCGATCTTTCTCATCCGCAGTGAGTGTAGCACTTTCACCGGTGGTGCCCAGCACCACTAAATAATCAACTCCACCCTGAATACAGTGATCAACAAGTTGATTTAAGGCCTCTAGATCCAGAGCACCCTGTGCATCAAATGGAGTGATTAGGGCTACTCCGGTCCCTCTTAACTGTTGCATTATGCGATTCGCTTCAAAATTTTTAAGTACTTGATCAGTTCGGTTTCAAAGGTCTCCAGCTTTTGAAGGGGCGTGTCAATGACCAGATCGTTCAATGGATAGGTCTGCAGTGGAAATCCGGCCTTGAACTTGGCCCGACTCGTTCCGGCTATGTAGATCAGAGACAGGTCTTCCTGCGTAAAAAAATTGACCAGTAGGTCAAAGGGTTCAGCAGTGAATTCCTCCAGCTCAGTATCTTTAAGCTGTCCTTTCCAGCCAATGACATCGTCATCAAAACTGATGGCGCGCATCTGCATCATTTCAGGGATGTCCTGAACGTAGCAACACACCTTACAATAGCGATCGTCACCTTTGATCTTACGGGCCATTTCCCAGAGTCGGTCAATGTCATTAAACTGACGCGCATCTACCAAAAAACCAATCGAACGGATACGGCCCGAACCCTCCTGCTCTGGCGGACTGTCAAGCACACGCTCCAGACTTCTTTTGATGGATTTTCGTTTGAATGCGTCTAAAAACATTTACCTTTAACCTTTAGGCAAATGTACTCAAATTCGTAGCACAAAAATGATATCCAAGCCGGCTGTTTTTCTTTTTCGATTCGGGATGCTCTTACTGCTGATTGCAAGTATCACCTCCTGTAAACGTAGTGTATTCTCTCTTTCCCAGGTGAAAGCTGAACAACTAAAAATAGCTGACTCGCTGGAAGCCGATTCCCGCATTTCAGAGTTCATTGAGCCCTACAAGAAAGCGGTCGATCGGGAAATGGATAGTGTGCTGGCTTACGCTCCCCGTACCCTGAGTAAGAATGAGAGCCCCTACAATACACCCTTGGGAAACATGATGGCCGATGCCGTTTATGAAATGGCCAATCCCATTTTCAGGCTGCGTACCGGAAAAGACATGGATGCGGTACTCTTCAATCATGGCGGTATACGATCGGATATCAATCAGGGCCCTGTAACTACGCGTACCGCCTACGAGATCATGCCTTTTGAGAATATATTGGTAGTGGCTCGCTTAAACGGAACTCAAATGCAGGAAATGGTCGACTATCTGGCCTATGGAAGAGCTCATCCCTTTACCGGACTTCGCTTGCGTTTGGATGCGGAAGGCGGAACGATAACCGAGGCCCTTGTGAATGGGGAACCTATTCAGCCCGATAGAGACTATTGGGTCTGCACCAGTGATTACCTGGTCAACGGTGGAGACAGGATGACCTTCCTCACAAAGACGGAAGAAATTCACGATCTTAATTATAAGGTAAGAAATGCCCTCATTGACTATTTTAAGAAACACGATACGATCGCTCCGGTGCGGGACGATCGTTTTTTAGCCCAGCTCCCATGAAAAGAAGAACTTTCCTCAAGCAAACGGCCGCCACCTCTGCTCTGGTTGGATTTGGCGGACTGGCCAGCTCTTTCGCATTTAAGGAGACTTTTCAACCTTCGTACTCCAAACACATTACCCTACTACACACCAACGACGTGCACAGTCATATCGAACCCTTTCCGACCAATGACGCTCAGTTTCCCGGTCAGGGCGGCGCCGCACAACGCTTAACTCTTATCGAGGCCATCCGGAAAGAGAATCCAAACACTCTATTGCTGGATGCTGGCGATATTTTTCAAGGCACTCCTTATTTCAATTTTTACGGTGGCGAACTCGAATTTAAGCTAATGAGCATGATGGGCTACGACGCGGCGACTTTAGGAAATCACGATTTTGACAATGGAGTCGACGGACTTTTTGCGCAAACGCCTCACGCCCAATTCGATCTGATCACGGCCAATTATGATTTTTCGAATACGATCATGGATGGAAAGACGATACCGCATCGGGTGTTTGAAAAAGACGGGGTACGCATCGGCGTTTTCGGACTGGGAATTCAGCTCGAGGGGCTCGTCAATAAGCGCATGTATAAGGAAACCCGTTATCTCGATCCTGTAGCGATCGCCCAGGATCAATCCCGTATTTTAAAGGAAGAACAGCGCTGTGATCTCGTCATCTGCCTCTCCCATCTAGGATACCACTACCAACATGATAAAATTGACGACCTCAAACTGGCCGCGGCCACAGAGTATATTGATCTCATCATCGGCGGTCATACCCATACTTTTTTACCCAAACCCACCGTAACCAAAAACCGAAAAGGGCAAAATGTCCTGGTCAATCAGGTAGGCTGGGCCGGGGTGAATATGGGACGGGTAGACTTCTATTTTGAAGAAGGATCAACGGCATCGACTAAGAGTACGACCATTATCGTTTAAGGCTTTGACAATTTTTTAACCTTTACGGTGTAAGGATTTCTTATCGAATACGATTTAAGCGATAAGTAATAACTATTAAAACCTTACCATGAAAACAGTTAAAAAATACCTTCCCCTGATCTTACGACTAGCAGTGGCCGTAATACTTATCCAAACCCTGCGCTTTAAGCTTACCGCACATCCGGACAGTGTGTATATTTTTGAGCAATTGAGCGTTGAACCCTATGGACGGATCGCCACAGGAATACTTGAATTGATCACCGGAATTTTGATCTTAATCCCCAGAACCGCCTGGTTGGGAGCCACACTCGCCTTAGGTATACTTGGTGGTGCTCTATTTTCTCACTTGACCATACTGGGCATTCAAGTGCCGTACAACGGAAGTCTGGATGGGGGTCAACTCTTTTTTACTGCCTTGATCACTTTTGTTCTAAGCGCCATCGTGCTTTATCAAAATCGAAGGGCTATTCCTTTTTTAGGCGCTCGATTTTCAACAAAAGTGGCCTAATTACAGCATCTCCAAAAAATCTTTTTCAGAAATAAGCGGTATCCCCAGGGATAGCGCTTTTTCTTTTTTACTGGGTCCCATTTTATCTCCGGCCACCACAAAATCGGTCTTTGAAGAAATAGAGCTGGACGCCTTTCCTCCATTGTCTTCGATCAATTTCTTAAGATCGGTGCGAGACAATTCGAAGACTCCCGACACCACAAAGGTTTTCCCGGCCAACTTATCCGTCTTCCCTTCCAATTCTTCAGGAGACACCTCCAGTTGCACCCCGTGCTGCTTGAGTCGGTCTACAATTTCCCGATTGCGTGCATCGGCAAAGAAGTCCACCACGCTTTGTGCAATTCGACTACCGATCTCGTCGACCGCTTCCAGCTCCTCAACGCTAGCCGCCGCCAGCGCGTCAATGGATAGAAACTTTCGCGCCAGCTTCTTCGCTACCGTTTCTCCCACATACCGGATACCCAGTCCAAATAACACCCGTTCAAAAGGCACCTCCTTGGAGGCTTCAATTCCTTCGACCAAGTTTTGCGCCGACTTCTCAGCCATGCGCTCCAGGGGGACGATCTGCTCTTTGGTGAGGGTATACAGATCAGCGTAGTCATCAATGAGATTTTCTTTAAATAAGAGGGCCACGGTTTCTCCACCCAGACCTTCTATATCGAGCGCTTTTCGCGAAATGTAATGCTGAATTCTCCCGATGATCTGTGGAGGGCATCCCAGATCGTTGGGACAGTAATGCAAGGCTTCTCCTTCTCGCCGAATCAACGCGGTTTGGCATTCGGGACACTCCTTGATGTACTCCGTGGGCGTTGAATCGGCGGGACGTTGCGCAAAATCCACACCAATTACTTTAGGAATGATCTCTCCACCCTTCTCCACAAAGACCATATCGCCTTCCCGGATGTCCAATTTTTCAATCTGATCGGCATTGTGCAAGGAAGCTCGTTTGACTGTGGTACCCGCCAACTCCACCGGCTCTAGATTAGCCACCGGAGTGATCGCTCCGGTTCTTCCTACCTGATAGGTAATTTCGCGCAGGCGTGTACTTTGTTGCTCTGCCTTAAATTTATAGGCCATGGCCCAACGTGGGGCTTTAGCCGTATGCCCTAACTCTTCTTGCTGCCTCAGGCTATTCACCTTCACCACCACCCCATCGGTTTCGTAGGGCAGTTCGTGACGCTTCTGATCCCAGATCTCGATAAAATCGATCACCTCTTCCATTGAATTAGCGAGATGGGCAATTTCAGGGACTTTAAATCCCCAGGAGCGCGCTTTCTCCAGGCTCTCCATTTGGGTTTGCACCGGAAGATTTTCTCCAGCCATACTGTATAGTAAACACTCCAGCGGTCGCTTAGCCACTTCCGCACTGTCCTGTAATTTTAAACTTCCGGAAGCCGTGTTTCTAGGATTGCGGTAGGGCTCCAGGCCCAGTTCTTCCCGCTCTTCATTCATTTTGTTAAAGCCTGCAAAAGGCAGGACGATCTCCCCCCGGATCTCGAAACGCTGGGGGTAATCCCCTTGCAATTGTAGCGGTACGGAGCGTATGGTACGTACGTTGGCCGTGACCTCATCCCCTTGAAAACCGTCGCCCCGGGTCACCGCGCGTACCAACTGACCGTTTTCATAGGTCAGACTAATGGAAGCACCATCGTATTTAAGTTCGCAGGTGTACTGGACAGGTCCATCTACAATTTTCTTAATTCGAGTTTCCCAATCGGCCAGATCCTCTTG
Source organism: Flavobacteriaceae bacterium YJPT1-3 (assembly GCA_029866965.1). Lineage (GTDB taxonomy): Bacteria > Bacteroidota > Bacteroidia > Flavobacteriales > Flavobacteriaceae > Croceiramulus > Croceiramulus getboli. The sequence continues at coordinate 3,101,742 of CP123444.1, forward strand.
AGAGTACGAATTATCCAGTGAATACATGCGGCGCTCGTGAGGGACCGTTTTAAAGTTTTTGGTCACCATTCCACCCACCCGCTGGGTTGGGGAGTTGGGATCTACCAACTCAGGATGCTGAGCTTCCAACTCCTCAAGTTCTTTGAGCAGTTGATCAAATTCGTAATCGCTGATCTTAGGATCGTCCAGCACGTAATAGGCGTAATTGTGTTTGCGTAAGCTGCTGCGTAAGGCTTCAATCTTTTCTTTTAAATCGTTGGATGGCATGATGCGGTAGATATTATGGCTAAATTAATCAAGCTGGAAAGATTATCCATACGGCAAAGAAAAGTTCTTAGGTATCTTCCAGATCGAGCCACTTGGTCACTGGCACTGCCAGGTAGGACTCCATCTGTGTAAGCAGACCGGCCACTGTGGTATCCACCAACAGCAGTGCTGCATTCTCCGGTTTTAAAAAGCCCACTTCCACCATCTGCTTCAGCTGCGCCAAAAGCGGGTCGAAGAAACCGTTGATGTTGAGCAGTCCGATGGGTTTTTGATGCAAGCCAAGTTGAGACCAGGTGATGATTTCAAAAAGCTCTTCTAAGGTGCCAAATCCGCCGGGTAGGGTGATGAACGCATCGCTACGCTCATGCATGATCATTTTTCGTTCATGCATATTCTCAGTGACAATCAACTCCTGTAGCTCGAGGTGAACCACCTCTTTGGTTTTGAGAAAATCAGGAATGATGCCAATGACCTTCCCTCCTGCATCTAAGGTACTCTGTGCCACTGCTCCCATGACACCGATCTTGCTCCCGCCATAGACCAGAAAGCGATCCGATTGGGCCAATTCAGTGCCTAACGAACGTGCAGCTGCTAAAATATCGGAATCCCTACCGGGGCTGCTCCCGCAAAAAACACAGATGGATTTTAGGGTATTGGTTTTTTTACTCATGGAATTTAGCTTTTATCATTCGGTCTTTCCCAAACATATCCTGGCGCAGTTCGACCCTTGAAAAACCGTGTTCACGCAAGAGCGCGACCGTTTCCGCACCCAGATATTCATTGATCTCGAGGTATAAGGCGCCATCTTCCGCAAGGCTTTGTCGTGCCAATTGAGCCAGTTGACGGTAATAGCGTAACGGATCTTCATCACTAACAAAGAGGGCCGAATGTGGCTCGTAGGCCATCACGTTTTGGTGCATATGTTCCTGATCCTGGACGCGTACATAAGGAGGATTGGAAACGATCACATCATAAGATTCACCCAAGGACTGAAGTTCAAAGAGATCATCTTCCAAAAATTTAATCTCCACTTTATTGCGCTGCGCATTTTGCCGGGCCACCTCCAGCGCACGGGGTGAAATATCTAGGGCATGCATCTGCATCGCAGGACATCGCACCGCCAGGCTAATAGCAATACATCCTGAGCCGGTACCTACATCCAGGACTTTTTTAGAAGTGCTTGGTTGTCCCTCATCCTGAATGATCCAGCTGACCAGATCTTCGGTTTCCGGACGTGGAATCAATACGCCTTCACTGACGTAGAACTGCAGTCCAAAGAATTCCGTCTGACCCAAAATATACTGCAGAGGTTCTGCGTTGGCGAGCCGTTCGAGGGCTGCCAGTATCGGATCTAGTTTTTCCGTAGGGAGAGTTTGCTTTCGCGAAAGCGCTACTTCAATGCGCTGCTGTTTTGTGATGACTTCTAACAAGCGGTAAAAGAGAGAATCCCGCTCCTCCTTAGGATAAAGAGGCTCCAGGCGATCGTCAAATTGAGCTTTCAGCTCTGCATAGGTCATACCGACAGGCTTTTGAGCATATGCACCGGACAGGAGAAATGCCCGGTATCTCCCATAGGTCCATCGATATAAGTGAAGCCCGTTTTTTTATACAATTCCTGAGCATCCTTCATATAGGGCATGGTTTCCAGATACACCTGTTCGTAACCAAAGGCTTTTGCCTGATCCAGGCAGCGTTGCATCATGACTTTCCCGAGTCCACGACCCCGGGCCTGTGGACTGAAATACATTTTCTGTAACTCACAGACATTGCCCTCGTAATTCGCCAATTGAGCGATTCCCGCCCCGCCAATGAGTTGGCCATTCTCCTCCACCACAAAATAAATGGCTCGGGGCTCATCGTAGGTTTCGTACATCGCGTCCAGGGCTTCATCGGCGTAGGCCGTGCCCACTTTAGGTACGCCCAGCTCGATCAAAACCTCCCGTACCATTCGGGCGACGGCTTCGTTATCGGCTTTTTCAATAGGACGGATCAGCGCTTTTTCCATGGGGAGAATAGTGGTACTTTTACGGGGTGAAGATACATCAAAAGTACATTTCGCGCTGCCTGGAATTGGCAAAAAAAGGCCTGATCGCAGCCCGTCCCAATCCATCTGTAGGCTGTGTAATAGTGCATGACGACCACATCATTGGAGAGGGTTACACCAGCCCTTATGGCGGACCTCATGCGGAGGTCAATGCCATTCAATCGGTACAACAACAGGAGCTTCTGGCGGCAAGCACGCTCTACGTTTCTTTAGAGCCCTGCAATCATTTTGGCAAAACCCCGCCCTGTACTGATCTGATCCTGGCCAAAGGGCTGAAAAAAGTCGTCGTAGGCACCACCGATCCCCATGCTAAAGTAGCCGGCACCGGGATCGCCAAACTCATGGCATCGGGCTGCGAGGTCATTGTGGGTGTCCTCGAGCAGGAATGTCAGGAGATGAATAGACGGTTCTTTTGCTTCCATCAGAAGCAACGCCCCTATATAGTCTTAAAATGGGCCCAGAGTCGGGACGGGTATTTGAGTCCGCGGCACCAAAAACCGGGTGAACCCCATTGGATCACCAATTCCTATTCGCGTCAGCTGGTGCACCAATGGCGATCAGAAGAACAAGCCATATTGGTAGGGGCCGCTACGGTCTTGAAAGACAATCCCTCACTCACCGTTCGTGACTGGTCAGGCCCCTCTCCATTGCGGATCATCCTGGCACCACAGCAGCTGCTTCCTTTAGATGCTGCTCTATTTAAGGACAAGGTAGACACCTTATTGTTTTCCAACGTTCATCAGCAGAATGAAGTGCCGGAATCTTGTACCCTCCTCCCCTGGCCCGAATCGACCACTGATCTTGGCTATTTAATGGAAGAGCTCCATAGCCGTCATATACTCTCTCTTTTTGTGGAAGGTGGAGCACAGACCCTTAAGGCTTTTATTAATCAGGACCTGTGGGATGAAATGCGGGTTTTGGAAGGACCTGTAGTCTTTCACGACGGACTGCAAGCGCCACAAGCGAAAGGATATTTGACAAAATCCACGGAGGTGGAAGGAGATCGTATCGATTGGTACCGCAAGGCAAAGCGTTATGATTAAGAACATCATCTTTGATTTTGGCGATGTCTTCATCAACCTGGATAAGCAGGCTACAATTCAAGCTTTTCAGGAGCTTAACTTGACGGAATTTACCGAATCCCTTCAAGAGGTCAACCAAGCCTACGAATGCGGAAAGGTCTCCAGTACTGCTTTCGCGAAAGCATACAAGAATCACCTGCCTTCCACTATCGAAGAGGGACAGCTCTATAAAGCCTGGAATGCCATGATAGCCGACTTTCCGGAGTACCGACTGCAGTGGATCGAAGCTCTGGCCGCTGCGCAAGACTACCGTTTATTTTTGCTGAGTAATACGAATGCCTGGCACATCGAACAAGTACAGGAAAACATGGGGCTCGATCGCTATCAGCGTTTTGTAAATTGTTTTGAGGCCTTTTACCTGTCGCATGAGTTGGGGATGCGAAAACCCAATGCGGATTGCTACAAACACCTGCTTCATCACCATGAATTGACTCCAATAGAAACCCTTTTTATCGATGACACCCTAGAGAATACCCAAGCTGCCGATCGACTTGGGATCAAGACCTGGAACCTGCAGCCGGGAAGAGAGGATGTCATAGCTTTGCGAACCCTAAAAAAGGAGCTGTTTTGATCTATTTATTACTGAGCATTGGGGCCAGTACCCTCATCTTTGTGGTCTTTAAATTGTTTGCCCGTTTCCAGGTGAATACTTTCCAGGCAATCGTGGTCAATTACCTGGTGGCTTGCCTTTCGGGACTGATCGCCTACGGCAATCCGATAAGCCCCGAAGTCATTGCAGGAAAAGCCTGGTTTATTGGCTGCCTTGTACTGGGGGTCTTATTCATTGCTGTCTTTAATCTCATGGCCCTGACCACCCAGCGCAGTGGTTTATCGGTCGTTTCTGTAGCCACTAAAATGAGTGTGGTCGTCCCGGTGCTTTTTGGCATTTTGTACTACAAAGAAGCCCTTAGCGGATGGCAGATCCTGGGGATCCTGCTCGCTCTGGTGGCTGTATATCTGGCTTCTGCCCGACAGAAAAGCACGCTGCAAATCGATAAAAAATACCTCTGGCTTCCCGTACTCGTGTTTCTGGGCAGCGGCATCATCGATACGAGTATCAAATTTTTAGAAGGCGCTTTTGTCTCCAGCACAGATGTCCCCATTTTTTCAGCGACCATCTTTGCCTGCGCCGCCCTGTGTGGCATACTCAGCTTTGGCGTACAAGCCGTACGCGGGCAATTCCATTTCGCCTGGAAAAGTGTGATCGGGGGCATTGCGCTGGGCATTCCCAATTACTTTTCCATTTATTATTTGGTGCAGGCCTTGCGGTCTTCCCCCTTTGCCAGCTCGACTTTGTTTACCATTAATAATGTGGGGATCGTCATGCTCAGCACCCTACTGGGAATCGCTTTTTTTAAGGAGCGCCTTTTGCGCAAAAACTGGATCGGGATAGTGCTGGCTATCCTGAGTATCATTTTGATTTCCTTACCCCTATAATATGAGCACGGAAGAAACAGATGCCTATAAAACGTTGGCAAAGGCCAGTCCGGAGGTACTTTTTAAGGACCGGGGCAGTAAGTTTATGGGTCTGGCCTTTCCCGTGCGCACTGAAACAGAGATTTCCACCTACCTGGATCGCGTAAGGCAGGACCATCCCAAAGCCACTCACCACTGCTACGCCTGGCAATTGGGAGTGCAGAACGTGCAGTATCGAGCCAACGATGATGGAGAGCCTTCCAACAGCGCAGGCATGCCCATCTATGGTCAAATCCAATCTTTTGAGGTAACGAATATTCTGGTCGTGGTCGTGCGCTACTACGGGGGAACCAAGTTAGGGGTTGGCGGACTCATCAACGCGTATCGCACCACAGCACAAATGACCTTAGAGGCTGGAAAAATAATCGTTCGCTATCTGGAATGTGAACTCGAATTGACTTTTGAATATCCGTTACTCAATACCGTCATGCGCGTGATCAAAGAAGAGGAACTCGATATTGCCGAACAACAGATGGAACTGAATTGTCGAATACGGATACGCTTTCGCGAAAGCGAACTCCAACGCATTCAAGGGCGTTTTAAAGCCATCTACGGAGTAAAGGTAAAAGAATCCTGAAGCTTTTCAAGAATGTACTCCGGGCAACGCATGGGTCGGTTGCGCTGGGTATCCATAAAGACAAGTTCTGTAGAAGCCGTACAGAGTAACTCTTCCTGCTGATTGAAAATCTGGTAGTCAAAATGAATGCGCACCGTAGGAATTTTCGACAGGGTGGTGACCACCTTTAACCGATCGTCGAAATAGGCCGGCTTCTTGTAAGAAAGTGTCAACTCATGAACAGGTAGTTTTACCCCATTTTCTTCCATCCACTTGTAAGAAATCCCCAGATCATCGAGCCATTCTAATCGTGCTATTTCCAGATATAACGGGTAATTCGCGTGATGGACTACACCCATTTGATCGGTTTCTGCGTAACGAACTTTAACAAAAGTATGAAAGGCTCTCATGAGATATTAACAAATTAAATTTGTACTTTCCTTGAGTCGACATTATGAGAAAAACATTCTAGAAAACCAATAGGAATTGCTTTTTTTATTAAAAAAAATGTTCACATATTTGCGACGTATTCAGAGGTGCACTAGAGCCCTTTAGTGACCCCTTAATCAAGCCTCTGATCTTAGACTAAAAAACGAAATTTAAAACCACCAATGAGTATAACTGCGCAATCAGTTTGGGATAATTGTCTGTCGTTTATAAAAGACAATATAACCCCTCAGGCATACAAAACGTGGTTTGAACCCATTCGAGCAGTAAAGCTTACCGAAAATGCCTTAAGCATTCAGGTTCCCTCCAAATTTTTCTACGAGTGGCTGGAAGAACATTATGTAAATCTTCTTAAAGTCTCGTTGACCAAAGAATTGGGTGAAGGGGCTAAACTGGTTTACGTGATCCGGATGGAGAATACCTACGGGAACAAAAAGCCATTTACAGAGAAAATTCCAAGTTCGAATCGGGTCTCCAGCGTCAAATCACAGGATGTTGATGCTCCTTTAAAAAACAAAAGCCCCGAACTAAAAAATCCTTTTGTAATTCCGGGAATCCGCAATCTGCAAATCGAATCTCAGCTCAATCCCAACTACAATTTTGAAAATTTTCTGGAAGGTGATTCTAACCGTCTCGCTCGTTCTGCCGGACTGGCGGTAGCGAATAAACCGGGAGGAACCTCCTTCAATCCCCTGCTTATTTTTGGAGGGGTAGGTCTGGGAAAAACCCATCTTGCGCACGCCATTGGTGTGCAGATTAAAGACAAGTACCCTGAAAAGACCGTACTGTATATCTCTGCAGAAAAGTTCACGCAGCAATACATCGAATCGGTAAAAAAGAATAATCGCAACGATTTTATTCATTTTTATCAGATCATCGATGTCCTGATCGTTGATGACATCCAATTGCTTTCCGGAAAAGCCGGTACTCAGGATGTCTTCTTCCATATTTTCAATCACTTGCACCAAAACGGGAAGCAAGTGGTCCTGACCAGCGATAAAGCGCCGGTCGATATGCAGGATATTGAGCAGCGATTGCTTTCTCGTTTCAAATGGGGACTCTCTGCCGAGTTGCAGCATCCCGGTTTTGAAACACGCGTATCCATCATCAAAAATAAATTGTATCGCGATGGGGTGGAAATGCCGGAAGACATCATCGAGTTTTTGGCCAACAACATCAAAACCAATATCCGGGAACTCGAAGGAGCTATTATCTCGTTAATTGCTCATTCCTCTTTCAATCGCAAAGAGATCACTCTAGAGCTGGCCAAGAAGATCGTTGACAATTATGTCAAACACACCAAGCGGGAAGTATCCATTGACTACATTCAAAAAGTCGTAAGTGATTATTTCCAGATGGATGTAGACACCTTACAGTCCAAGACCCGAAAACGCCACATTGTTCAGGCGCGCCAACTGGCTATGTTTTTTGCTAAGAAACTGACTAAAGCTTCCCTGGCGAGTATCGGTTCGCAAATTGGACAACGCGATCACGCCACGGTATTGCACGCCTGTAAAACCGTCAATAATCTAGCGTCTACAGACAAGCAATTCCGCAAGTACGTGGAAGACCTCAACAAAAAACTAACACTCTAAGTTGGTTTAGACCTGCAATCCTATCATGTCTAAAACGAAGATTCTAATGGTTTGCCTGGGAAATATCTGCCGATCTCCCCTGGCTCATGGCCTCCTGGAATCGAAACTGGATGCTGATCAATATTTTGTCGATTCTGCCGGCACAGGCAATTGGCACGTGGGCAGTCCACCGGATCCTCGCAGCGTCGCCATAGCTCGAAGACACGGCCTAGACATCAGTAGACAGCGCGGCCAACACTTTGAAGCGCATCATTTTGAACAATTCGACCATATTTTCGTCATGGATAGTTCGAATCGCGAGCATGTGCTTACCCTGGCGCCTCAACCCGAGCAGCGATCTAAAGTACAATTGATCATGGAAGAAATTTTTCCGGGGGAACGCATGGATGTCCCAGACCCGTACTACGGAGGAGATGACGGCTTTGAACGCGTCTTTCAAATGCTCGATCGGGCCACTGACGAGATCGCTGCACGCATTTAAAGGGCTCGTCTTCAGCTTGTGAACGGACTTATTTCGTAACTTTCAAAAGCCTAAATCGTTGACTTATGAAAATGCTCCGTACTCTATGCGCATGCCTATGCATTCCCTTCACTTTAATGGCCCAAGATCTGGATATTGAATTGGTGGCCGACGGTTTCAATTCGCCCGTCGCCATTGAAAATGCAGGCGATCAACGCCTCTTTGTGGTTCAGCAAGGAGGGCTTATTCGAATTTTGAACCCGGATGGCTCCATCAATCCTGATCCATTTCTGAATATCAGTGATTTGGTAAGCGGCGGTGGAGAACGTGGCCTGCTTGGCCTGGCCTTCCACCCGAACTACGCTGCTAACGGGTTTTTTTATGTCTACTACACCGATCTGGCTGGAGATACGCAAATTTCCCGCTTTCGCGAAAGCACAACTAATGAAAATCTCGCCGACCCGGATAGTGAATTCCCTATCTTAAGCTTCACTCAACCCTACGCCAACCACAACGCCGGTTGTCTGGCGTTTGGACCCGACGGCTACTTATACATCGCTTCCGGAGATGGAGGAAGTGGTGGCGATCCACAGAATTACGCTCAGCGACTGAATACCCTTCTGGGCAAATTATTGCGCATTGATGTAGATAATGGTTCGCCCTACGCCATCCCCAGCGATAATCCCTTTGTAGGCACTTCAGGCGCTATGCCGGAGATCTGGGCTTACGGACTGCGCAATCCCTGGAAGTTCTCCTTTGACAATGCGGATAACGCGTTATGGATAGCCGATGTGGGCCAGAGTGAGATCGAAGAGATCAACAAAGTAAATAGTGCTACTGGCGGACAGAATTATGGCTGGCGCTGTTATGAAGGCGACGAAGCCTTTAATAATGGGATGGAATGTCCTGAAGAAAGCACCTTGACCTTTCCGGAGGCTCAATACACCCATAACAGCAGCGGAAATTTTAAATGCTCCATCACCGGAGGCTATGTGTATCGCGGGAGCGAACAGATCAATCTGGTAGGACGCTATATTTTCGCCGACTATTGCAGTGATGAGCTGGGTATTCTAAATTCGGATGGGAGCCTGACTTATTTTGGACCCTTTGTCAACAATAGTTTTAGCACCTTTGGGATGGATGTCGATCAGGAATTATACGTGGCCGGAGTCAGTAGCGGTGCGATTTATAAGGTCATCGACAAGGAAAGCCTAAGCGTAGAGGAGGAAGAAGCGCTTTCCATAGCGATCACTCCCAATCCAACCCAAGAAATTATAACCATCCAGGGGCTTTCTCCGCTCTCCAATAATTCAGAAAGAACCATAGAACTATACAGTCTTAATGGCAAGCGGTTGTCGGTTTACGAGGCGGAAGGAAACTCCCTGGCCATCGATATTGGACACCTGGCTCCCGGACTCTACCTACTCAAGCTCAGCGATCAAAAAGGCGCCTATAAAATTGTAAAACGATAAGTGCATTCTTGATCTGCTCAGTCACACTGAACTATCTTCGTGGAACGAGAACCCTCTGCTATGCATTCCAATCCTTCCGGTAAACTCTATTTAATTCCAAATACGCTAGGCGATACAGATCCACTTCAGGTTCTACCCGGGCAGATCACTACAGTCATAAAGCGCATCCATCATTACGTGGTAGAACACGAAAAAGTGGCCCGTCGTTTTATTAAAAAGGTCGTGCCCGAAAAGATCCAAAATGATCTCGTCCTCTATCCTTTAAACAAACACACCCCAATGGAAGAACTGCCTGCCTATTTGCAGGCCTGCCGTGACGGATTGGACATGGGATTGATCTCTGATGCCGGGGCTCCCGGAGTGGCTGATCCCGGTGCGGCCATTGTACAACTTGCACATGAGCAGCATATTCAAGTAGTGCCCTTGGTAGGGCCGAGTTCCATACTACTCGCCCTGATGGCCAGTGGTATGAACGGTCAGTCCTTCAGTTTTCACGGCTATTTACCCATTGATCAGAAAGCACGACGCCAAGAGATCAAGCGATTGGAGCATCTATCCAAAGAACAGGATCAATCACAACTCTTTATCGAAACGCCTTACCGTAACAATAAGCTTTTGGACGAATTGCTAAATAGTCTGCACTCCCACACCCGCCTGTGCATAGCCACCGACCTTACACTGGCTTCCGAGTATGTCAAAACACGACCGGTAGCCGACTGGAAAAAAAATAAGGTAGACCTCCATAAGAGACCTACCTTGTTTATCCTGCATCAGGATTAAATGTTATGAAATACGCGCTCGCGCTTTCTTGTTTGGCTTGATGAAGGACACATCATAGCCCGAGAATTTCTTGAGGTACGATTGGATGCTTGTACCGTAAGCATCTTCAAAACCTTCAACTCCCCCACTTCTGAGGTATTTTTTTACGCTTCCGGGCCCGGCTAAATGGGCCGCCGCGAGTATGCCGGATTCGGTGATGAGCGTACCGTTGATGTAGGTTCCTGAAAATCGCTTGATGTCGCGTCGCAACACCCATTTGTTTCGAGAAGCATTAGCCAAAAAGGCTCTCTCTTGTAACAATGGAGTCTGCAGAAACTGATCTGCATCTTTAACCCCCAATAGGTCAAGAGTGCTCTTTCCAAATTGGTATTTCCCCATATACCCGAACTCGTTGATCCGAGAATAATCGCCTTGCGATTCTTTAAAAGCCAAAGCCTCACGGAATCCGATAAAAGTTTTACCGGTGTAGGGAATACTGTACAAATAGGTAGGCTCAGCGACCAATTCCTCGGGTAAGGCAGCGGTATAATTTAATGCTAAGCCTGCAGTGCGATACGGCGCTGCATTGAATTTAGGTTTGGTGATTGAGTGAATCGAGAACAGGACTACCGTGAGGGGTAATACTGCAAAAAAGATCACATTTCTTACCATAATTTTGAGTTCAAGTCGATCCTAATCTGTAAGAGTGGATTAACTAAATTTCAGCGCGCAAAAATACAACTATTTCTACAAATCTGAAAATCAGTATGTTAAACTATTCTAAACAAAAAGACCGGAATAAATCCGGTCTTTTGGTAATCATAATTATACCCTTGCCAACGCATTAGGAGCAATTGCAGACGTGTCGTAGCCTCCGAACTTCTCTATATAAGCGCTGATTGGTACACCATTGGCATCTTTAAAGCAATCAGCACCTTTAGAATCGAGAAAATCTTTAACGTTTCCTGCTCCTCCTAAATGCGCGGCTGCCAGCAATCCAGATTCGGTAATCGTTACACCCCCTACTTCCATACCATCAAAGGCTTTGATATGGTCTTCGAGGATGAATTTATTCTTTGCCAGAAGCACGTCAAACGCGCGTTCTTGCAAAGCGGGTTGTTCTAAAAACGACTTGTAGTCGGTAACTCCTACCCACTTCAGGGTAGAATTACCAAACTGATACTTGCCTTTATAACCAAGTCGATTCACCGCAAAATAATTACCGCTGGACTCACTGAAAGCCAGGGCTTCTTTGAAGCCTAAAAATGACTTGTCCAAATTGAGGCTTGAATAGCTCTGGAACAACTCATTACCAGCATTGACTTCTGCCAATGCTGTGGCCGCTTTATTATCGTCGTGATTAGACCAAAGACCCATGCTAATGATTGAGAGCACAGGTAATAACAAAGCTAGTTTTACAAAACGTCCAATCATTCTATTAAGGAATTTAAAGTTTATAATCACCTAGGCCGCACGATGCGGCTTGGTCTCTTGATAAACCTCATTGTTCAGTGGAGCTTAACACCCCACAGGTTTTGTAACACATTTCAATGAACTACTTGTAATATAACAAGTTAAGTGCGTTAAAGCGATGATTTAACATCCTTTAACCCCTATATACCCAGCTTTAACAGCCTCTTAGCGATTGATTCCCTGCTGATTGATCCAACGGACGTAATCCCGTTTATTGGCGTTGTGTTCGGCAAGGGTACGGGCAAATTTGTGATAGCCGAAATTCTCGACATCGGCGACAAAGAAGTAGAATTGATGGTCTTCGGCATTAAGCACTGCATCAATAGCACTGATGTCGGGCATAAATATAGGTCCGGGGGGAAGTCCTGCATTTTTATAGGTATTATAGGGAGAATCCAGCTCCAGATCTTTGTAGAGTACGCGTTTTATGATCAGGTTCCAGTCTGCTTGATCCTTTTTAAGTGCATAGATCACGGTGGGGTCGGCGTCAAGTTTCCAACCACTTTTCAGTCGGTTTAAGTACACGCCGGCCACCCGAGGGCGCTCATCCACTTTGGCTGACTCCTTTTGAACGATGGAGGCCAGGGTATACACTTCCTCTGGACTCAGCTCCAATTGCTCTGCTTTTTTTAAGCGGGTGTCATTCCAAAATTTCTGATGTTCTTTAACCATCCGGGCCCGAAATTCCTGAGCACTTGTATCCCAAAAAAACTCGTATTGATTTGGGATATACAGGCTTAAAGCCGTCTCTTGGTCCAATCCCTGTTCTCTTAAAAAATCTTCCTCGGTCATCAGCTGCACCAGGCTAACACTGTCTGCCTCAATTTGGGTCGCTACCCGCCCGGCCAGATCTTCGATCCGTTCCTGATTGTTGAAAGAAACCTTTACCGGTACGTTTTTACTTCGAATTGTGTTGATGATGGTGTTGTTGTCCATGTCCTTGCGGATGATGTAATGACCGCCCTTAACATTATTGACATAACCTTTGCGCTTAGCCACTGCATCAAAATCATCCATATTCTTCAGTAAGGGCTGAAGCTGTGCACGCACTTCTTCGTAGGAGGCATCAGAAGGAATGTACAGATGAGCTTCCTCATTGTTAAAGGCTGTATTGGGAGCGAAGAGCATGCCGTAAATGTTGTAGGCGACCACAGAAGCGATCACCAGTCCGATCAGGACTATGGCAAGTAGTATTTTCTTAATGTACATGGATATTGATCAATTGATAAAGCAATTCGTTTTTATAGCTTCCTTGTAAACGTCTCCAGTCCTTTTTTATTCCCACAAGAACAAAACCTACTTTCTCAAAAAGGCGCTGACTGGCCGTATTCTCTTCCAAAATATTGGCATACAGTTGATGCAGATCCAATTGCTTAAAAGCGTATGCCTTCAGAATTTCCAGAGTTTCCAGAGCATAGCCATGCCTGCGATCTTCAGCTTCAATGATCAGGATCCCCACTCCGGCTCTGAAATGACGGGGCGAAAAGTCAAATAGATCAACTAATCCCAACACGCGTTGGGTTTCGCGTAAGCAAATCACAAATCGCAGTTGCTTTGCTTCGTAGAGGTCCTTATAAGCATTGGCGATATACTCCTGAAGAAGATGCCGGCCGTAGGGAGCTTGCGTTCCACTCAATTCCCAATATTCTTCCCGGTTCTCGATATCGTAGAGCATATCGATGTCTTCCGGCTCTAAAGCCCTCAGAAATATCGTATCTCCTACTAAGGTTGGTGCTCCCATACGCCTTCAAATACAAATGTTGCCGGTCCTATTAAATGAACCTGCTCATACCCTTTATCTGTTTTTTGGAAGCGAACTTCCAAAGATCCCCCCGGCGTATGGAGCCGAACGGAATTACGCACTACCTGCCCGGTATAATGCATCGCCAAAGCCACGGCAGTGACCCCGGTACCACAACTGAGCGTCTCGTCTTCTACTCCGCGTTCGTAAGTTCGCACTCCAAAAGTATCGGAAGCCTGCTTACTGACAAAATTGACATTGGTACCTACAGCACCGTAACGATCACTGTAGCGCACCGCTGCCCCCTCCTTGGCAACATCAACCTGTGCCAGGTCTTCAACCATGATAATGTGATGAGGCGAACCGGTATCAAGAAACAGAAAATCAGCAGTCTCCTGAATTTGGGTTACATCCTGCATCTGCAAGGCCACCCTGCCATCTTCCAGGAGTTCAGCCCGATGTAAGCCATCAACCGCCCGAAAGGTCGTCTGCTGCTCAATGATTCCTAACGCTTTCGCGAAAGCGACCAGACACCGACCTCCGTTTCCACACATGGTGCTGGGATTCCCGTCGGCATTGTAGTACACCATCTTAAAATCGACCTCCTCATCCAGTTCCAACAGAATGAGTCCGTCAGCGCCTATGCCAAATTTACGGTCACAGAGGTGCCGGATCAGTTTGGTATTGTTTTTGAAAAATACCGATTGTCTGTTGTCAATGATAACAAAGTCATTCCCGGTACCTTGGTATTTAAAAAAGGGCAATGTCATTTCCTGGTTTTCACAGCGACAAAGTTACAACATCCCGTCTTGCCGCTATCCTGTTAAAAGCCAGTTAAATCAAGGCCGCAGGCACAACAATTTAATAATTTTAAAGGTTATCAATTCATAAAACGCAAGCATGAAAAAATTAGCAAGTTTACTTATGGTTTCAGTGCTTGGTGGTGTCATTACACTGAGTACGTACAAATTATTCATCGAACAAGAAGCGAAAGACTTCGATCTCAATCAACAACAGGACAGTGCGGTTTTTATGCCCACTTCCTTCAGCACGGCATCCAGCCTGCCCATGGATACCGATTTTACCGAAGCGGCAGAAATGACGGTCAACGGAGTGGTTCACGTCAAAAACGTGCGAATCGCTAAACGACCCCGCAACATGATGGAATACCTTCGAGGAGGAGGTGATTCCGGACGGGCTCTGGCCGGTGCAGGTAGCGGCGTAATCATATCCGCAGACGGCTATATCGTGACTAATAATCACGTGATCGAGGGCGCTAACGAAATTGAAGTTACGCTGAATGACAATCGAATTTTTCAAGCCGAGCTCGTCGGGACCGATCCCAGAGCGGATATTGCTTTGCTCAAAGTCGATGCAGACAATGAACTGCCTTATATTCCCTTTGGAGACAGTGATAATGCCAAAATAGGCGAATGGGTATTGGCCGTAGGAAATCCATTTAATTTGACCAGTACCGTGACCGCAGGAATCATTTCCGCCAAGGCGCGCGATATCAATGAGTATGATGGAAATCCGCAATCGTTCTTGCAGACGGATGCGGCGATCAATCCTGGAAACAGCGGTGGTGCCTTGGTCAATGTCAATGGTGAACTGATTGGAATCAATACAGCCATCACCTCTCAAACCGGAAGTTATGTGGGCTATGCTTTTGCTGTTCCTTCCAATAATGCACGCAAGATCGTAGAGGACATACTCGAGTTCGGAAACGTACAGCGTGGCATTCTAGGGGTAAGCGGACAAAGTCTAAACCCCATGCTCTCCGAAAACCTGGAAGTAGAAGAGATCGAAGGATTCTATGTGGGTGGTGTCGAATACGACAGTGGTGCTGAAAAAGCCGGAATCAAAGAGGGGGATATCATTAAACGGATCGACAACATACGTATTCGTAAATTCTCTGACCTCTCCGGATACTTAGGCTCCAAGCGGCCTAATGATGTAGTTGAAGTAGAAATTATTCGAAACGGCCGACCTAAAACCGTACCGGTCACTCTGGTCAAATTGGAAACCTTCAAATTGGAAGAGGTTGGACTGGAGGTCAAGAACGCCTCTCCTCGAGATCTTAAGCCGTACGGTGTTAAAAAAGGAGTGGTGATTAGCGGCGCCTTATCACCAGATATGCAACGCTACAATCTCAACGGCATCGTGATCACAGAAATTGACGACAATCCGGTAGGTGACATTGACGATGTAAAACGAATCATTGCCCAACGCAATACCAATGAACCCATCAGCATCACTTTTGTGGATCGCGATGGTGAACGCAACCGGTTCATCTTTAGATAGATCAAAGCACAAAATGAGTGTGCATAAAATTCCCGTAAGGCGGTTTGGCTTTACGGGAATTTTTTATTGCTGAACTGCTTACGAAAACGTTTGAAATTGGTACTTTTGCCGAAAATTTAATCGAAAATAATTTCAACCTGCTGATCGCTAGTTATGAGTCAAAAAGACACCTACGAAAAAGAGTTATCCTTTCAAGCCGACCGTCGTCGTGCCACCGTTGAGTTCATTAAAACCGTCAGTGATCTCTGGTACGATAAAGCCATTGAACTGGTCTTGTTCAGAAATCAACTCATTGACCGCAACGTTAGTGAGATTCTCAATCTTCATGAATACGCCGGTGCTTTTGTCCAGAAACCCATTTCTATTTTTGATTCGGTAGAGATCGCCCAGGCCATTCAGCAATTGGATTTACCTCCGGCCAAATTGGACATTGGTAAGCTTACCTATGAATACCACATGGAAGAAGGGACTATTTCTAACGCCATGACTTTTGTTGCCAATAAATTAAAGGTAGGAGAAGATCAGGAACCAATCCAGCCACGGGATGTGGTCTTGTACGGCTTTGGCCGCATTGGCCGACTCATCGCTCGCGAACTGATGACCCGCACCGGACGTGGAAGTCAACTGCGACTGCGGGCAATCGTCACCCGTGGAGCGGTCGATAAGACCGTTTTAGAGAAACGAGCCTCCCTACTTAAAAATGACAGTGTGCACGGGGATTTTGCCGGCACGGTGAGTGTCGATGAGCAGGAACAAGCCCTGTTGATCAATGGGACTACAGTTAAGGTGATTTCCGCGAAAGCCCCTGAAGAAATTGATTATACCCAATACGATATAAATGATGCCCTGGTGATTGACAATACCGGAGCCTTCCGCGATAAGGAAGCGCTCTCCCGCCATTTGATCGCAAAAGGAGTGGACAAGGTTTTATTGACCGCTCCCGGTAAAGGCATACCTAATATTGTACACGGAGTGAATCATGAAGAGCACCACCCAGACAAAGTGCAGATCTTTTCGGCCGCTTCCTGTACCACCAATGCCATTACCCCGGTACTTAAAGCGATCGAAGATTCTTTTGGCGTCAAGAATGGACACTTGGAAACCATTCATGCCTATACCAACGATCAGAATCTGGTTGACAATATGCACAGTAAATACAGACGTGGTCGTGCTGCTGCTCTAAATATGGTCATCACAGAAACTGGAGCCGGAAAAGCAGTGGCTAAGGCCCTTCCCGAACTGGAAGGCAAACTGACCTCCAATGCGATTCGGGTTCCTGTCCCTAACGGCTCGTTGGCTATTTTAAAATTAGAACTCAACAAAAAGACTTCTAAAGAAGGCCTTAATTCGGTACTGAAAAAATATGCCCTGGAAGGTAATCTGGTCGAGCAGATCAAATACTCGATCGATAACGAATTGGTTTCCAGTGATATTGTTGGATCTTCGGCTCCGGCGATCTATGACAGTAACGCCACTTTGGTGCATAGTGATGGTAAAAGTGTGGTGCTTTATGTCTGGTATGACAACGAATACGGCTACAGTCATCAAGTCATTCGATTGGCCAAATACATCGCCAAAGTACGACGCTATACCTATTATTAGAGGCAGGTGACCTCTAGTTGAAATGTTGCTCCTCGGTGTAGCAGGGAGTCCGCTTAAAAGCTGGGGGCTGCTTAGGAGAGCGGCATGAGGCCAGGCGATGTGTCGAGTTGGTTTTGGCTTTTAGAAGCCTTACTTTTATATACAATATCCGCAAATCGCAGACGTTGTGATAACTATTACTCAACCCAAATGACATGATCAAAAATACTATACTACTATTCGCATGCCTGATTTCCACGGTTTTAGTGGCTCAGGAGACCACAGATACCTCGACAGATAAAGAGGCAACCATTGGTGGCCAATACACAGAAATGATCGAATCATCCAATTCGTATCAGGATTATAAGGTGATCAAGAAGTACAAACTGAATGCGTTTGAGGCGAACTTGAAAAAGGAGATTGACGGACTCAATGCTGAAATCGAAAGTCTTCAATCCACTATAGACAATCAGGAATCCCAATTGGAGAGCATCAAGCAAGAATTGGCTACGACCCAGAACAGTCTGGCAGAGACCCGAAGTGAAAAGGATTCCATCAGTTTTCTAGGCTCACAAATGAGTAAAACAGGCTACAAAGGTTTGATGTGGGGAATAATCGCGGTTCTTTTGGCCGGACTCTTATTCTTCTTCTACCGCTTTAGAAACAGTATTGCCCTGACCAAGGAAGCTAAAAAGAAATTGGACGAGACCGAAATGGAGTTCGATGACTATCGTAAAAAAGCGCTGGAGAAAGAACAGAAAATGGGACGCCTGCTTCAGGACGAGCGCAATAAATTATTGAAAAGCACCAAGGGTTAGAAGTTTTACTAAGCCTGACCAAAATCCATACCTTTACGTATGGATTTTTTTATGGACATATATCGCGCAACGCATGACGACCTCAACGATCTGGGTGACTTATTTGATCAGTATCGGGTATTTTACAAACAGAAATCCAATCGGAAACAGTCTGTCGCTTTTCTAAAAGACCGACTGGATCTTAACGAATCGGTCCTCTTTATCGCCCGGGATCAGGAAAGAAAAGGAATTGGATTTACGCAGCTTTATCCCCTCTTTTCTTCCGTCACCGCTCAGCGCTCCTGGTTGTTGAACGATCTTTACGTACATCCTGATTTTCGCGGTCGCGGTATTGGCCAGGCCCTACTCCGTAAAGCCAAAGCCCATTGTACGATGACCGGTTGGAAAGGTGTTGCTCTACAAACCGATACCGATAATCCGGCCCAGCACTTGTACGAACGCGAGCAGTGGGAAAAAGAAGAAGTCTTCAGCTATTTCTGGAAGAATTCAAAAGTATAACTCCTAAATTTCACGCATCTTTGCAGCCTAAATGTATCCCATGCGGATTGATATCATCACGGTAGTACCCGATCTTTTAAGAAGCCCATTCGAATCTTCCATCATGAAGCGCAGCATGGACAAGGGACATGTTGAAGTGCATCTTCACAACCTCAGAGATTATACCGACAACTCCTATAAGCAGGTGGACGATTATCAATTTGGAGGAGGCGCAGGCATGGTACTGATGATCGAGCCTATAGACCGCTGTATAACGCGCTTGAAGGCTGAACGTAACTACGATGAGATCATCTACATGACCCCTGATGGGGACACTTTGAATCAGGGTATGGCCAATCAAATCTCATTGATGGAAAATATCATCATTCTCTGTGGGCATTATAAAGGTGTTGATCAGCGGGTTCGCGATCATTTCATCACCCGGGAAATATCGGTAGGCGATTATGTACTGAGCGGAGGAGAATTAGGTGCCCTAATTTTATGTGATGCCGTGATTCGTCTTATTCCCGGAGTGCTGGGTAATGAAACTTCGGCCCTGACGGATTCCTTTCAGGACAATCTGCTCGCACCGCCCATTTACACGCGTCCGGCGGATTACAAAGGATGGGAGGTTCCGGAGATTCTGCGCAGTGGCAATGCCCCGAAAATAGAGCAGTGGAGAGAGCAAGAAGCCTTAAAACGCACTCAGGAACGACGCCCTGATCTTCTGGACGATTAATTTTTATCGAAAACAATTGTTTGCCCGTAAAAATTGAGTATTTTTGCATCCGTTTTGGTTTAACCGCTGGCGAAAATCGTGGATGTTGAATCAAGCATAACTTATTAAGGCCATAGCCATGGAAGATTTAGTAAAATATGTTCAGGACGAGATGATCGTCAAAAAAGATTTCCCAGAATTTGGGGCCGGTGATACGATCACCGTGTATTATGAAATTAGCGAGGGAAGCAAAACACGTACCCAGTTCTTTAGAGGGGTAGTGATCCAAACTCGTGGAAGCGGTTTGACCAAAACCTTTACCATCCGCAAAATGTCAGGAACTGTTGGTGTGGAGCGTATTTTTCCCATCAATTTACCTGCACTCCAAAAAATTGAAGTGAACAAAAAAGGTAAAGTACGCAGATCACGTATTTACTACTTCCGTGGACTTACCGGTAAAAAAGCACGTATCAAAGAAGTACGCAAGTAAACTTTCGATACCACTGTTTATCAAAGGGTCTTTGTTTTCAAAGACCCTTTTTCTATTTTGGTCCGCTATGAACGCATTCCGCCTGTATCTGCTTCTATCAATGATAGGCTTCTTTGGAGGTGGATATTTCGTGCAGGCTCAGCCATCGAGGTCGGCTCCACTCGATGCCCCTTTTGGAGTGAAGAAGCTTTATCTGCAAGCTAGTTTTGGTTTAGTCCGTTACCACTTTACCAACGAGCTACTACGAGGAGATGTGGCGGCCGGATCCATCACCAACACCACCGCCTTTTCAGGACGATTTCTTCTGGGCTACCATCTCAGTCCGCACTGGGATATTCAGTTTGGGGTGCTCCGTCCGGCAGCCTGGGTGTCTTACGAAGACTTCAACATTCCCTTGATCGACCGCACGGTCTGGATCAATGTTTGGAGCCTGTCATCAAAATATAACTTTAAGTGGAGTGAGCGGATATCCGCTTTCGCGGAAGCGGGACTCAGCAATGTCGCCCGGGAAGGATTTGACTTTGAAGGGTCGAGTGTGGCGCCTGATGCACAGTACCTCTACCCGCTCTTTGGTGCAGGAGTAATGTATCGGTTGAACGATAAGTTTGGACTCAGTTTGAGCACCGTATACATCCCACCAAACCAAAAGGAAAACCAACCAACCATCAATCAGCTGACCGCCGGATTGATGTTCAGTGTTGGTGAAATTTCGGAGGCGGAGCTAGAAGCCAAAGCAAGCAGTCCGTATTTCTTTCCGAGAAACACCCTACAGTTAGGATACACCACCAACAGCTTTGGTTTCGATATCAATCGACAATTCAGTGGAGGATTGCCTACAAGCCTACCCATCTTTTGGCTAGGCGACGTACGCGTGGCGCAGGGATGGATGATCAATTATCAACGCACCCTCTTTAGAAGCCGTAAGCATTTTTCACTAAGTTGGGGAGCTAGCGTAGCGCAGTACAAATCGACCCAGGGAGATGCCTTCTACGCCTTATCCGCTTTTCCGGTCGTACGCTGGTGGTTCTGGAGGCCGGCTTTCATGGACCTCTATTTTAATTATTCAGTGATCGGACCAGCGTTCATCTCCCAATCCCGAATCGATGCTATTGATACCGGAACTCAGGCGACCTTTCAGGATTTTATGGGTATAGGTGCCTGGTTGGGCGATCAACGTCAATGGAACATCGACCTGCGGATCACTCATTATTCCAATGGAAACCTATTTACTGAAAATGCAGGAGTAGCCGTACCCCTGATGATCAGCTTGGGTCGTTCTTTTTGAGGAATATGGTTATTAACAAAAGTTGATAACTCAAGTTCATAACACCTTGATAACTAAAAAGTTAAAAAAATAGTAAAATCCGATTTTCTATGCTATTTTAGTAAAACGATTAACAGATCAAGATAGGCAACACTAAATTGAACTGTCAATTGAATGAAGTAACGTTCTTTATTTACTGATGCATGTATGTCGTTTTACTTATGAGAATTAGGTAAAAGCATCATGGATCAAGAGGTCTTATT
Source organism: Flavobacteriaceae bacterium YJPT1-3 (assembly GCA_029866965.1). Lineage (GTDB taxonomy): Bacteria > Bacteroidota > Bacteroidia > Flavobacteriales > Flavobacteriaceae > Croceiramulus > Croceiramulus getboli. The sequence continues at coordinate 3,123,029 of CP123444.1, forward strand.
TCTAAGTTGTGGTTGCACAAACCAGAAATTGAATCAAGAAAGTTGAACATCCCTAAGCGCAAGCAGGAGGACAAGTAAATTGAGACTAGTTCAATGGAAGACGAGAAGTAAGATGGGAAATGTGGAAACAAGCAGATTCTTTTTAAGATGTCGCTGTAAAACACATTTCAACTGTGGAAAGTTCACGGTACAGGTACTAATAGCCCTGTTTTAGAATCGCAAGGATTCCCAGGTAAAGAATTTTCCCTAATGAAAGCCACATCAGTTGTACGTATGTACCTGATGTGGCTTTTGATTTTTACCCCCCGCTCTCCCTGCTGAATTTTTGTTAAAATAACTGCAGATATCCTATATTTGCACTCCTTTTAGGATTCCTTGACCAGACCCGCCTCTGGTGAATTGCAAGGTCCGATTAAACCATAGCACATGACCCAAAATAAATCAACGATTTACTATACGCGCACCGATGAAGCGCCGGCACTAGCCACGTATTCTTTTCTTCCCATTGTAGAGGCTTATACCAAAGCTGCGCAAATTGACGTAGCCACTAAAGACATTTCGCTCGCCAGCCGAATCATCTCCAACTTTCCGGATTACCTTTCGGCCGATCAACAGGAAGAAGATGCGCTGGCCGCTCTGGGTACCTTAGCCAAAAAGCCGGAAGCCAATATCATTAAACTACCCAACATAAGTGCTTCGGTTCCTCAGCTCAATGAAGCGATCAAAGAACTTCAAGCGAAGGGTTACGATTTACCCGACTTCCCGGAAGAGCCAAAAACCGAGGAAGAAAAAGCCTTACGCGCACGATTTGCTAAAGTATTGGGGAGTGCCGTTAACCCGGTACTTCGAGAGGGGAATTCCGATCGAAGAGCTCCAAAACCTGTCAAGCAATACGCTAAGAAAAATCCACACAGCATGGGAGCCTGGAGCAAAGACTCCCAATCGCATGTCGCTACCATGAGCGCAGGAGATTTCCGATCGAACGAGAAATCAATGGTGCTCGATCAGGACGATGTATTGGCGATTGTACATGAAGATTTGGATGGAAAAGAAACTATCCTCAAGGCAGAAACGCCGGTGCAACAAAAAGAGGTTATTGACACGACCTTGATGAGCAAAAAAGCCCTAGTGGCTTTTCTGGAGCAACAGATTCAGGATGCTAAAGAAAAAGAGGTGCTCTTTTCGCTACACCTGAAGGCCACCATGATGAAGGTTTCTGACCCCATCATCTTTGGTCATGCTTTGGAAACTTACTTTAAAGAAGTGTTTGAGAAATACGCCTCCACTTTTGAGGCGCTTGGTATCGAACCGGATAATGGCTTGGCGGTCATCTTGGACAAGATCCGAAAGCTTCCGGAAGATCAACGTATAGCCGTAGAACATGACCTACAGAAGGCGATGGAAAACGGACCTTCGCTAGCCATGGTCAACTCTGACAAAGGGATCACCAACTTACACGTGCCCAGCGACATCATCATCGATGCCTCCATGCCGGCCATGATCCGCAATTCAGGAAAGATGTGGAATGCTGAGGGCAAACCGCAAGACACCAAGGCGGTCATTCCAGACAGCAGCTACGCAGGAATCTATCAGGAAACCATTGAATTCTGCAAAGAACACGGAGCCTTTGATCCTACGACCATGGGTACGGTGCCTAATGTAGGTTTGATGGCACAAAAAGCAGAAGAATACGGATCTCACGACAAAACCTTCGAAATCAAATCGGCTGGTAAAGTACTGGTGAAGAACAAGGCCGGTGAGATCTTGATGAGTCATGAGGTCGAACCCGGTGATATCTGGCGCATGTGCCAAACCAAAGATGCTCCGATACAGGATTGGGTGAAACTAGCCGTTAGTCGTGCTCGTGCCACGCAAACCCCGGCTATTTTCTGGCTGGACGGAAAACGCGCCCATGACAATCGCCTGATCGCAAAAGTGGAAGAATACCTAAAAGACCACAACACGAATGGCCTGGACATACAGATTATGTCTCCGGTAGAAGCGACTCGATACACCCTGAAGCGCCTCAAAGCAGGTCAGGACACCATCTCGGTAACCGGAAATGTACTGCGGGATTACAATACGGACCTCTTCCCTATTTTAGAAGTAGGTACCAGTGCTAAAATGTTATCCATCGTGCCCTTGATGAATGGTGGCGGACTCTTTGAAACGGGTGCCGGAGGTTCAGCACCCAAGCACGTTGAGCAATTTATGGAAGAGGGACATCTCCGTTGGGATTCCTTAGGCGAATTTCTGGCGCTTGCAGTTTCTCTGGAACACGAAGCGGAAGTCAACGGGAATAAGAAAGCAGCCGTACTCGCAGAAGCCCTGGATGAAGCGACCATTATGTTCTTAGATCATAAAAAATCGCCTTCGCGTAAGGTAAACGAGCTCGATACCCGAGGAAGTCACTTCTATCTGGCCCTCTACTGGGCGCAGGAATTGGCCAATCAGGATAAAGATCAGCAATTAAAAGAGCTCTTCACTCCTTTGGCACGCAACCTAAGTGCTCAGGAAAGAGTGATCGCCCAAGAATTGATCGACGCCCAGGGAAGTGCTCAAGATCTCGGTGGGTACTACAAGCCGGATCCGGTAAAGACGAATCAGGCCATGCGACCCAGCGCAACCTTCAATGAGATCTTAGCGAAGATTTAATGGTCCCATCGGGCCGGAAGATGAATCAAAGTCCCTATTTTTAAGGGACTTTTTTTCTGCCCCTCTGGGGAGTCTTTAGATTACGAACGGCACAGCCTATGAATTACTTGATTAAGTGTACCCTACTCCCCTGCTGCTTTTTACTGCTCCTCAACTCGTTTTCCACAGTGACCGCCCAGGAGCGCTATACCCTAAGTGGACGTGTTCTGGACGCAGCCAGTAATGAGACCTTGTTGGGAGTGAATATCCTCCTGCCCGATGCCAATACAGGCACAACCACCAATTCTTATGGCTTTTATTCGATTACCTTACCGGAAGGAACCTATCAAATTCAAATCCGCTATTTGGGTTATCAGGACCGGATAGAAACGGTGGTACTGAATCAGGACAGAACCATCAATTTTTTGTTGAACGAACAGGCAGAGAGTCTGGATGAAGTGGTGATCGAAGAAAATATCGAACGGGTCAACATCAAAGAACCACAAATGAGCGTCAACCGCCTGACGGCTGAAACCATCAAAAAAATTCCGGTGGTTTTGGGCGAAGCTGACGTTATTCAGTCAATCCTCTTATTACCCGGAGTGAGTAACGCCGGTGAAGGCTCTTCCGGCTTTAACGTACGCGGCGGAGCAGTCGATCAAAACTTGATCCTGCTGGATGAAGCCGTCATTTTCAACTCCTCCCACCTTTTTGGTTTTTTCTCGGTCTTCAACCCGGATGCCATCAAAGACATTAAACTGTTTAAGGGTGCTATCCCGGCCCGCTATGGCGGACGGGTATCCTCTGTACTCGAAATCTTCCAAAAGGAAGGGAACAGCAAGGAATTCAAAATGAATGGTGGAATAGGCGCTGTAGCCAGCCGATTGCTCGCGGAGGGCCCTATCGTTAAAGATAAATCGGCCTTTCTGATCGGAGGGCGCGCCTCTTACGCCCATCTCTTTCTGCCGCTCTTTGATGTGGAGAACACCGCCTACTTCTACGATCTGAATACCAAGATCAATTATGAACTGGATGACCGCAACAACATATTTTTATCCGGCTATTTTGGCCGGGATGTTTTTGGGATTGCCGAGCGGTTTAGAAACACCTACGGAAATGCGGTGGTCAACTTCCGCTGGAATCACCTGTTTTCCGACCAGATCTTCTCCAACCTCTCATTGATCTATTCTGATTATTACTACGGCTTGGACCTGGACTTTGTGGGCTTTACCTGGAATTCGGGCATACAGAACTTCAATGTCAAATACGACATCAATCATTATGTCAATGATAAGTTCCAGGTCAACTACGGGCTCAACAACATCTATTACAAATTCAATCCGGGGAAGATCGAACCCAGCACACCTGATTCCGGGATACTCGAAGAACAGCTGATCGAAAAATTTGCCAATGAATCTGCCGTGTATGTAGAGGTCGAACACCAGATCTCCGATAAACTGCAAGTCCAGTACGGACTGCGATTGAGTCATTTTATACGGCTAGGACAAGACGAACTCAACGTCTATGCGAATGATATGCCGGTGGAGTTTGATCCGTTCACCCTGGTGTATCAGGAGGCCACTCCCATCGATACCATCAATCCCGGTCGAGGGGAAAGTCTGGCTAATTTCACCAACCTGGAGCCTCGCGTGGCGGTTTCATACAGTTTTGATGATGATACCTCCATCAAAGGGAGCTACACCCGCATTGCACAATACCTGCATCTGTTATCCAATACCAGCTCACCAACCCCGCTCGATGTCTGGACTCCCAGTGGTCCCTTTGTAAAGCCTCAACTGGCCGACCAGTTCGCGCTGGGCTTTTTCAAAAATCTTAAAGACCGGGAATATTCCGTGGAAACGGAAGTATTCTACAAAGAAGTTGAGAATCGTATCGATTATATCGACGGCGCCCAGCTCATCGCCAACAACGCCATCGAGCAGGTTATTTTAAATGGAGAAGCCCGCGCCTATGGCCTGGAGCTGCTCTTCCGGAAAAATGAAGGTAAGTTTCAGGGCTGGCTCGCCTATACCCTGGCGCGTTCTGAGCAGCGAACCCCCGGAAGAATGCTCAATCAGGATAATGGCCGATCAAACCGGGAAACCGGAATTAATAACGGGAACTGGTACGCTACCCCCTATGATAAACGCCATGACATCTCGGTTTACGCCAGTTACGACTTGAATTCCAAATGGGATTTTAATGCCAACTTTATTTACCAGACCGGTCGACCGACCAATTTCCCCATTGGCCAATTTGAGTTCCAGGGCCTGACCATCCCTTACTTTGGAGATCGAAACGCCCAACGCCTTCCTGATTATCACCGAATCGATCTCTCGGCTACCCTGACCCCGCCTAAGAAGAAAGATCGCAACTGGCAATCGCAATGGGTGTTTAGCGTTTACAATCTGTACAATCGACGCAATGCAGCCTCGATCAATTTCAGACGCAATGATGATACCGGGAATAATGAAGCCGTTCGAACATCCATATTTGGCATTGTCCCTGCCGTTACCTACAATTTTAAATTTTAAAGCATGAGAACACTTCCCCTGTTACTGCTGTTGAGCCTGTTATTGTACAGCTGTGAAGACGTCATTGAGGTTGACGTTCCAACGGAATCTCCCCGACTGGTGGTGGATGCATTGATCCGTATCGACACCTCCATGACCACCATGCCCGTGATCATTAAGGTCAGTGAAACCAGCAGCTTTTTTGAAGAGCCTCAGCCGGCCAGTGTAAACGACATGGTGATTACCAAGCAGACCCAAATTGGAGAGGAACCGGACGACCTCTTTATTCAGTTCATTGAGCTGGAGCCTGGAATCTATCAACCCTCTGACAATGAAATAGATCCCGACGAGATCGCCACTGCCTTGCTTTCTGCGCCCGGCACCTATCTCTTGACCATCAGCTATCAGGATGAAATCTATATCGCACGCACCCAATATGCTCCCGCGGTGCAAATAGATAGCTTAGCCCAGGGCGACGGCACCCTCTTTGAAGGCGATGAGACCGAAGTAGTCGTCTCCTTTACTGATCAGCCGGATAGCGACAATTTTTATGTGATCGATATGGATTTTGATGAATTTATTGTCACAGAAGATCAGTTTTATCAAGGCCAACCCTTTTCCTTTTCCTATTTCTACGAAGACGAACTGGAACCGGGAACTACGGTCAATGTCAGTCTCCTGGGAGCTGACCGGGAGTTCTACAATTATATGGCGCAGCTTATTGAGCAAAGTGGTCAGGATTTTGGCCCCTTTGAGACTCCGGCAGTGACGGTGAGAGGGAATATTCTCAACGCGACCGATATTGATAACCGGGATCAATTTGACAATGTGGACAATCCCGATAATTTTGTTCTTGGCTATTTTGCCCTAAGCCAGGAATTTAAAGCCAGTCTTACGATTGAGTAGGGCGTTACCCCTGCGGGGTCGGGCTATACGCTGCAAGCTGCACCCAAGAGTGCAGGCTTTTCACTGCTATCCCTAACGCAAAATCCCTATTTTTACGCCATGGCATTTACCAAAACTACCGAGCAGGAATCCTTGTATCAGGACCTGGAACAGAAAGACATCAAGACGCTATTGACCGAGATCAATCAAGAGGATGCCAAGGTACCGCAGGTGGTGGCGCAAGCAATACCTCAATTGGAAGCCCTGATCAGCGTCACCGTAGAAAAGCTGAAGCAAGGTGGCCGTCTGTTCTATTTGGGTGCGGGTACCAGCGGTCGTTTGGGCATTGTTGACGCCTCTGAATGTCCACCCACCTTCGGCGTGTCTGAAGACCTGGTCGTTGGCATCATGGCCGGAGGGGATCAGGCCATTCGTAAAGCCGTAGAATTTGCCGAAGACAGTGAAAATCAAGGCTGGGAAGATCTTAAAAAACATCAGATCTCCTCGGTTGATGTGGTTGTCGGGATTGCCGCATCAGGCACTACCCCTTATGTGATCGGAGCGCTGCAAGCATGCAACAAGGCCGGGATCGTCACCGGCTGCATCACCTGTAACGCCGGGAGTCCGCTTTCGCGAACAGCGAACTACCCCATCGAAATCGTAGTGGGTCCGGAATACGTCACCGGAAGCTCACGTATGAAAGCCGGAACCGCACAAAAACTGGCCCTCAACATGATCTCTACGAGCGTGATGATCCAACTGGGTCGCGTAAAAGGGAATCGTATGGTGGACATGCAGCTCAGTAATAACAAATTGATGGATCGAGGAACAAAAATGATCGCCCAGGCCTTAGGGATTAACGAAGCGCGTGCCCTGGAATTGCTCCAGAAACACGGTAGCGTGCGCAAAGCCATTGACCATGGGAACCAATAAAGTTTTACTTGTCAAAGGTCTTCGTACCATGGCCATGAGCCTCCTCTTTGTGATCATCGGGCCCTCGGTACTGTACTCGGCCTTCAACAATCAGGATCATCCCCTGTACATACCTGTTTTGATTTTGGGTCTACTGGCCATGGCTGCAGCTCTCTTCTTCGGTTTTAAAGGCTTGCGCAAAATCATGCGGGCGGTCTTTGACTCCTAAATGGTTTCGCTGTTAATAACTATTTTGGTCTGCTATTTTCTAATTATTGGAATTATTCCATAATTTTGGAATATATCTTAATTAGATGCAGCGTACCATTATTCATTTTGATCTGGACACCTTTTTTGTGTCCTGTGAGCGGCTTCTCGACAGCCGACTCAAGGGCATTCCGGTGATCATAGGAGGCACCGGGGATCGCGGAGTGGTCAGCGCCGCCAGCTATGAAGCCCGAGCCTACGGGGTGCATTCAGCCATGCCCATGAAAATGGCCCGCCAGCTTTGTCCGGAGGCTACCTACATTCGCGGAAACGCAGGCACCTACACTAAATTCTCTAAAATGGTTACGGAGATTCTGCAGGAGGAGTTGCCTGTAGTCGAAAAAGCCAGTGTGGATGAGTTTTACGGAGACCTGACCGGGATGGATCGCTTTTTTGGCTGCTATAAGTTCTCCTCAGAGCTCCGTCATCGCATCATCAAAGAAACCGGATTGCCCATCTCCTTTGGACTGTCAGCCAATAAGACCGTATCTAAAGTCGCCACTGGAGAGGCCAAACCCAACAACCAGATGAAGGTGGATACGGGTTACGAGAAGGTATTCCTCAATCCGCTCTCCATCAAAAAAATTCCTATGGTCGGAAAAAAGACCTACCGTACTTTTTGTAATCTGGGCGTGCGGAAGGTAGGATTGGTACAACAAATGCCGGTGGAAATGATGACCTCGGTCTTTGGCAAGAACGGCAGGATCATCTGGCAACGGGCTAACGGCATTGACGAGAGTCCGTTAGTACCCTACCACGAGCGTAAATCGATTTCCAGCGAGCGCACTTACGGTCAGGATACTACTGATGTCAAAAAACTCAGGACTACCATTCACGCCATGGCTGAAAACCTGGCCTTTCAACTGCGCCGGGGCAATAAACTCACTTCCATCATTACGGTGAAAGTACGTTATTCTGATTTTCAGACCTATTCCAAGCAACTCAAGATCCCCTATACGGCTGCTGATCACAATCTGATCCCCAAGGTTCTCGAGCTTTTCGATCGCCTCTACAACCGCCGGCTGCTCATTCGATTGGTAGGCGTGCGCTACAGCGGTCTTACTGAGGGACACTACCAGATCGATCTGTTTGAAAATACCGCCAAAACGGTAGAACTCTATAAGGCCATGGACAACATCAGATTACGCTACGGAGATCGCAGTGTGATGCGGGCCGCTACCCTGGGCGAAGGGTCCCGTACCGTAGGGAATCAGGGCAACCCCTTCAATGGAGAACCGCCCATTCTGCTGGCGCACCGGCATCAATAACGCAAACCCCAACTCATGTATTTGAACAATCACTCGTACTACAGTCTGCGCTACGGCACCCTCTCCGAAACTGACCTGCTGGAGCTGGCCCAAGATTTTGGCTGTCGCGAACTGGCATTGACCGACATCAACACCACTTCTGCCTGCCTGAACTTCGTTAAAAAAGCACAACAACTGGGTATCCGGCCGCTGCTGGGAGTCGATTTCAGAAACGAGGGCAATCAACGCTGCTATGTGATGCTAGCCAGGAATAATCAGGGTTTTCTGTCGATCAATCGCTTCCTCTCTGCGCATTTGCATGAAAAAAAAGCATTCCCGGAACAGGCTCCCGATCTGGAAGATGCTTTCATTATCTACCCTTTTGAGCAACTGGTCCGTTTGGAAAAAGCGAGTTTCAGTCCCCGAGAATACATTGGCGTAAGCGTTCGCGATCTACGCCGACTCCCTTTTTCTCGCTTTAAAGAATACCAAGACCGACTCGTCATTCTGCAGACCGTGAGTTTTTGCGATAAGCGGGATTTCAATACGCACCGCCTTTTACGTGCCATTGACACCAACACCTTGCTGAGCAAGCTGTCCGAACGCGAACAGGGACATCCGGAAGATCAGATGATCGCGCCTGAGTTATTGACTGCTGCTTTTGAAGATCATCCGCACATCATTGAGAATACCCACGCACTGCTGATGGAATGCAGCATTGACTTTGATTTTTCCAAAGGCAAACCCTCCCAGAATAAGAAAACCGTATACGGCAGTCTGGAAGCCGACTATAAACATCTGGTCGAGCTGTGTAAAAAGGGACTCCCACAACGCTATGACCGCATCACCTATACGATTAAACGCCGCCTGGTCAAAGAGCTTTTATTAATCAAACAACAACAGTTCGTCTCCTTTTTTCTGATCAACTGGAAGATCATTGAATACGCCCGAAGTCGGGGTTATTTCTACGTAGGTCGCGGTAGTGGAGCCAACAGTATAGTCGCCTACCTGCTGCGCATCACTGATGTAGATCCCATTGAACTGGACCTGTACTTTGAACGCTTTATGAATCTGTACCGGGCCACTCCCCCCGATTTTGATATTGACTTCTCCACCTGGGATCGGGAAGATGTGACCCGTTATATTTTTGAAGCCTTTGGTGCTCAGGGGCAGACGGCACTGCTGGGTTCCTATGTCACCTTTCAACACAGTGGTGCCGTACGCGAACTCGGGAAAGTATTCGGACTTCCCAAGCACGAGATCGACCGCCTGAGCGACGGACGCTACCATCCCCACAAGTTGGACAAACTCCATCGTCTGGTACTCAAGTATGCAAGCTACCTGCACGGCCGACCCAATTACATCAGTATCCATGCGGCCGGTATACTGATTACTGAAAAGCCCATTCATTATTTTTCGGCCACCCATCTGCCGCCCAAAGGATTCCCCACCGTACAGTTTGATATGCATATAGCAGAAGATGCCGGCCTGCATAAGTTTGATATTTTGGGCCAACGCGGACTGGGAAAGATCAAAGATGCTATTGCCATCATCCAAGAAAATCGTCCGGAAGTCGAGCTGCCCGATATTCACAACGCCCAGCCATTTTTTAAAGACCCCACCATCAACGCCATGATCGCGCGGGCGGAATGTATTGGCTGTTTTTACGTAGAGTCGCCCGCCATGCGTATGCTATTGCGCAAACTGGAAGTACGAGATTATCTTACCCTGGTTGCGGCTAGTTCCATCATTCGGCCGGGGGTTGCTAAAAGCGGGATGATGCGGGAATACATCTTACGGCACAAATATAAGGAGCGGCGTAAAGAGGCCCACCCGGTGCTTTGGGACATCATGCCTGATACCTATGGCGTCATGGTCTATCAGGAAGATGTGATCAAAGTCGCCCATCACTACGCCGGTCTCGATCTGGGAGAAGCCGATGTGCTGCGCCGTGGAATGAGCGGGAAATACCGTTCGCGCGAAGAGTTTCTACAGGTCAAAGCAAAATTCAAGAGCAACTGCCTGGCCCGTGGAGAGCAAGAAGCCATGGTAGATGATGTGTGGCGACAGATCGAAAGTTTTGCCGGTTACGCTTTCGCGAAAGGACACTCCGCCTCCTATGCCGTAGAATCGTATCAAAGCCTGTTTCTGAAATGCTACTACCCACTGGAGTATATGGTGGCGACCATCAATAATGGCGGAGGATTCTATCGGGTGGAGACCTATGTGCATGAGGCCCGTATGTGCGGCGCTCAGATACACCCGCCCTGCATCAATCGCAGTGAAGTGGAGACCATCATCCGCGGAAGCGATATTTTCCTGGGCTTTCAACACCTACAGGGGTTCGAAAAGAAAAATATGCTGCGTATACTCAGCGCACGGACGGAGGGGTCGTTTGAATCCTTTGATGATTTTGTCGATCGCGTACCCATGAGTATAGAACAAATGGATATTCTGGTTCGCATCAATGCGCTTCGCACTTTGAATGAAGATAAACGAGCCCTGCTCTGGGAAGCTTATTACAAAGAGAATACCGCGCCGGTCAATGAATTGCAACAGGAGTTCTTTAAAGTCTCTATGAAAGACTTCCAACTCCCTAATTTTTCGATCGACCAACTGGAACATGCATTTGACCAACTCGAACTTTTGGGATTTCCGCTTTACGATCCTTTTATTCTATTAGAACAACCGCCCACTTCCTCTTTACTGGCCAGCGATCTGAGGAGTCACCTCCATCGGCAAGTGACGATTTACGGCTATTTGGTCACAGCTAAGAATACCAGTACTTCAAAAGGAGACCGCATGTTTTTTGGAACCTTTCTCGATCGCTCCGGTTATTGGTTGGATACGGTCCATTTCCCTCCGGTAGCCAAAAAATATCCGTTTAGGGGAAAAGGAATCTATCGTATACACGGTAAAGTAGTGGAAGAATTTGGCTTTTTGACAATTGAAGTTCAGCAGATGGAGCGTATGGCCTATGTGGCCGACCCTCGTTTTGATCCCACCTATAATGCCAAGGGAGCCCTGGACGAACCGCCGGCTCCTTTTCGGTTGTTGCGTTGATTGGAGTCAGGTTAGTTACCTGACTTTTAAAGCCTACATATCCTTCTGGTGGACTCCCGTAAAACAGGTTTTTCCCTCGAGAGAAATTCTTGTAAACTGGTTGGTTTCTTGCCGGTTAGATTTTCGTACACCTGGGAAATCTTTGGCTCTGCTTGTAGTCGGGGTAAAAAATGCAATAGAGTAAAGACCAGCGCATAAGACATGGAGTGGCCTTCCTTTACCTTTTTTATGAAGAAAGAAAATGGGTTAATGCTTTTATATCGAACCGGTATACCTGTTTCGCTCTGTATCAATTCAACCACCTCTTGAAAATTTTTATTTTCCGTTCCAGTGATATCGAAGGCTCTATTCTGATACTGATTAAAATAAAGCAGTACCTGAGCACAGTACTCGCTTACGTTAAAAGAATCTACCCAATTCAGCTTAGCCTTTCCCAGCGGCAACTCAATGC
>CP123444.1:3140000-3163819 GCA_029866965.1 Flavobacteriaceae bacterium YJPT1-3
GGGTTGCCCCATTCGGATATCTGCGGATCTATGAGTATGTGCCTCTCCCCGCAGCTTTTCGCAGCTTGTCACGTCCTTCATCGCCTCTGAGAGCCTAGGCATCCCCCATACGCTCTTGTATAGCTTGTCGCCTTTGCTTTCTTATAACTTAAATGAAAAAAAATTAAAAATAATTCTATTCTACAGTTTCTATTAATTTGCTCGAATCCTTCGAAATAAATCACAACTCTACCCCCTAATTAAAAAAAGTAAAACCGTGAAGTATCTCTCGTATTCTTTTGTGTTTACAATATGTCAATGAACGTTTCTAAAATGTGAGCTTTTCGGAGTGCTACCTTACGGTAGCCAACCTCAAACTCCCATCTTGAAAGACTTTTAAAAATTACTCCCTTCTCAAAAACCAATCAAGCAAGCTCGTTGCTTTTTGATTCGGTCATAATCCCTCTTTAAAAGTCTTATCTGTGGAGAATATCGGAGTCGAACCGATGACCTCCTGCGTGCAAGGCAGGCGCTCTAGCCAGCTGAGCTAATCCCCCGTCTTCTAAAAGCAGCTAACCAGTTATTAGTTAACAGTACTTATAACGGCTACTCAACCTCTAAAATTTCCCTATTCAATATGTAATGAACATGTACTCCTTCGCCAAGGCTACGAAGTACCTGCGGTAGTCTCAGGCAGACTTACGCCAAAGGCGCATAAACTTCTCGTCATGCCTTTCGACAGTAGTCTCAGGCAGACTTACGCCAAAGGCGCATAAACTTCTCGTCATGCCTTTCGACAGTAGTCTCAGGCAGACTTACGCCAAAGGCGCATAAACTTCTCGTCATGCCTTTCGACAGTAGTCTCAGGCAGACTTACGCCAAAGGCGCATAAACTTCTCGTCATGCCTTTCGACAGTAGTCTCAGGCAGACTCGAACTGCCGACCTCTACATTATCAGTGTAGCGCTCTAACCAGCTGAGCTATGAGACTGTTTCTAGTGAAACAGTACAACACCCCCTTCGCTCCCGAATCGCTTTCGCTCTCGGGACAGGTATGAGACTGTCCCTGTAGATCATTTAGCCTTCTCTTTTTAAAAAAAAAGAAGGCCAAATAACTATCTACAATGTCTTGATTGACAAATCCTAAAAACAAATCCCACAAACAGACGATAATCTCTTATCATCACAAACTCTCGTTAAGAAATAGTCTTACACTTCCCAATTGTGTTATCTGCTACCGCTATAAGAAGGGTAGCAAAAGCTCTAGAAAGGAGGTGTTCCAGCCGCACCTTCCGGTACGGCTACCTTGTTACGACTTAGCCCCAGTTACCGGTCTTACCCTAGGCCGCTCCTTACGGTGACGGACTTCAGGTACCCCCGGCTTCCATGGCTTGACGGGCGGTGTGTACAAGGCCCGGGAACGTATTCACCGGATCATGGCTGATATCCGATTACTAGCGATTCCAGCTTCACGGGGTCGAGTTGCAGACCCCGATCCGAACTGTGACCAGTTTTATAGATTCGCTCCTACTTGCGTAGTGGCTGCTCGCTGTACTGGCCATTGTAGCACGTGTGTGGCCCAGGACGTAAGGGCCGTGATGATTTGACGTCATCCCCACCTTCCTCGCGGTTTGCACCGGCAGTCTGGCTAGAGTTCCCGACATTACTCGCTGGCAACTAACCACAGGGGTTGCGCTCGTTATAGGACTTAACCTGACACCTCACGGCACGAGCTGACGACAACCATGCAGCACCTTGCAAATTGCCCGAAGGAGAGGGTGTTTCCACCCCTGTCAATATGCATTTAAGCCCTGGTAAGGTTCCTCGCGTATCATCGAATTAAACCACATGCTCCACCGCTTGTGCGGGCCCCCGTCAATTCCTTTGAGTTTCAGTCTTGCGACCGTACTCCCCAGGTGGGATACTTATCACTTTCGCTGGGCCTCTCAGTCCTGTGCCGGACCGAAAAGCTAGTATCCATCGTTTACGGCGTAGACTACCAGGGTATCTAATCCTGTTCGCTACCTACGCTTTCGTCCCTCAGCGTCAGTACATTGTTGGCGACCTGCCTACGCGATCGGTGTTCTATGTAATATCTAAGCATTTCACCGCTACACTACATGTTCCGGCCGCCCCACAATGACTCAAGATCTTCAGTTTCAAAGGCAGTGCTACGGTTGAGCCGCAGCATTTCACCTCTGACTTAAAAATCCGCCTACGGACCCTTTAAACCCAATGATTCCGGATAACGCTTGCACCCTCCGTATTACCGCGGCTGCTGGCACGGAGTTAGCCGGTGCTTATTCTTACGGTACCGTCATCGGTGCTCACGAGCACCTTATTCTTCCCGTATAAAAGCAGTTTACTACCCATAGGGCATTCTTCCTGCACGCGGCATGGCTGGATCAGGGTTGCCCCCATTGTCCAATATTCCTCACTGCTGCCTCCCGTAGGAGTCTGGTCCGTGTCTCAGTACCAGTGTGGGGGATCTCCCTCTCAGGACCCCTACCCATCGTTGCCATGGTGTGCCGTTACCACACCATCTAGCTAATGGGACGCATACTCATCTATAACCACCGTAGTTTTAAAAAGAAAATGATGCCATCCTCTCTTACTATGGGGTGTTAATCCAAATTTCTCTGGGCTATACCCCTGTTATAGGCAGATTGTATACGCGTTACGCACCCGTGCGCCACTCGTCAGCGGATTGCAAGCAATCCCTGTTACCGTTCGACTTGCATGTGTTAGGCCTGCCGCTAGCGTTCATCCTGAGCCAGGATCAAACTCTTCATCGTGTGTCTTATATATCTCTCCACAATTAAAAAAAAGTCTATCTCCAAAAGCTCATAAAACGAAATCATCGCTGTTTGTTGGTTTGTTTTGTTTTTATTCTCTGTCAATCAATATGTCAATGAACCAAAGTATCTCTCTTTAAAAAAAATACCCCTCTTGCCAAGTACAAGGGAATCGAACCCTATCCTAATATCACCAGATTACTCTTCTTTACTATTCTTCCTATGAACGTCGCTCCCAAACCCCTGCCTGAAAGCGGGTGCAAATATACAATACTTTTTTAATTCAAAAGCAAACTTTTAAAAATAAAATTTGCCCCGTAGCATACACCCCCATCTCAAAAAAGACGGACCGCAAAGATACAACCATTACCTGCTTCTAAACAAACTTTTTTCCAAAAGAATTTAATGGGAAACCATCTTGCTGAAAGACAGTCTATCCCCGATTATTTCAAGTCCTTAGAGGTAACCCGCTTTCTCCCCTATCATGCCTTTTATTTCTTCTTGCACGACTTCAAATAAGCCGTATCTTTGCCCCTTAATTAAAAGAGCACATGATCAATATTACCTTGCCAGACGGAACGGTCAAAGCGATGGAGTCAGGAACTACACCCCTGGACGTAGCTAAAAGCATAAGTGAGGGCCTCGCCCGTAACGTTATTTCTGCTTCTTATAATGGCACCCAGATTGAAACATCTACCCCGCTTAAAGAAGACGGTAAACTCGTACTCTTTACCTGGAATGACGAAAAAGGAAAAGAAGCTTTCCGTCACTCCAGTGCTCACGTGCTCGCTCAAGCCCTTCAAGAACTCTATCCGGGCGTCAAACTGTCTATAGGTCCTGCGATCGAAAACGGCTTCTATTACGACGTCGATTTAGGCGAGAAAACCATTACCGATAAGGACTTTAAGCGTATAGAAGACAAGATGCTGGAAATCGCCCGGGGCAAGCATGAATTTCAAATGCGCTCCGTATCCAAAGCAGAGGCGCTAAAGAAATACGAAGAAGAAGGCAACGAGTATAAACTAGAACTCATTGAGAATCTGGAAGACGGTACCATCACTTTTTGTGATCATGATACCTTTACTGATCTCTGTCGCGGGGGCCACATTCCCAACACCGGTCTGATCAAAGCGGTGAAGATCATGAGCGTGGCCGGCGCCTACTGGCGGGGTGACGAAAACAACAAGCAACTTACCCGGGTCTATGGGACGTCATTCCCCAAGCAAAAGGACCTTAAAGAGTACTTGGAACTCTTAGAAGAGGCCAAAAAAAGAGATCATCGCAAACTCGGCAAAGAACTCGATCTGTTTACCTTCTCCGCTAAAGTAGGACAGGGTCTCCCGCTCTGGCTACCTAAAGGTGCCGCCTTACGCGAGCGTCTGGAGAACTTCCTGAAAGCTGCTCAAAAAAAACAGGGCTACGAAATGGTCGTTTCGCCTCATATTGGCCAAAAAGAATTGTACGTCACTTCGGGACACTACGCCAAATACGGCGAAGACAGTTTCCAGCCTATCCATACGCCTAATGAAGGAGAAGAATTCTTGCTTAAGCCCATGAACTGTCCGCATCACTGCGAAATCTACAATGCACGACAGTGGAGCTATCGCGATCTACCAAAACGGTATGCAGAATTCGGCACGGTGTATCGCTACGAACAAAGTGGTGAATTACACGGACTCACCCGGGTACGCGGTTTCACGCAGGATGATGCCCACCTTTTTTGTACACCCGATCAACTGCACGATGAATTCCTCAAGGTGATCGATCTGGTTTTATACGTCTTCGGATCCTTAGGCTTTGAAGACTTTACCGCTCAGGTCTCTCTGCGCGATCCAGAGAATCCGGAGAAATACATTGGTGATACCGACAACTGGGAAAAAGCAGAGCAAGCCATCATCAACGCGGCCGAACAGAAAAACCTCAACTTTGTCATCGAACACGGAGAGGCGGCCTTTTACGGACCCAAACTGGACTTTATGGTCAAGGATGCTCTTGGGCGTCAATGGCAGCTGGGTACCATTCAGGTAGACTACAATTTACCCGAACGTTTTGACCTTACCTATAAGGGAAGTGATAATGAATTGCACCGACCGGTGATGATCCACAGAGCGCCTTTTGGAAGTATGGAACGTTTTATCGCCATCCTTTTAGAATCAACCGGGGGTAATTTCCCACTTTGGTTAGTTCCTGAACAGGCTAGCATCCTAACATTGAGCGAGAAATACGAAGATTACGCCCAAAATGTTTTAACTTTGCTGGAAAATCACGAAATTCGCGCCCTTGTCGACAACCGTGGAGAAACCATGGGTAAAAAAATCAGGGATGCCGAGCTTCAAAAGCTTCCGTTTATGCTGATCGTAGGTGAGCAGGAAGCCAGTGACGGCACGGTTTCCGTGAGACGACACGGAGGTGAAGATTTAGGAGTGATGTCTGTAGACGCTTTCGCGAAAGCGGTTAAAGAAGAAATAGCGCAGAGCATCAAAAAAATTGAAGTTTAATTAAAAATAGAAAGCCATAGCAATACGTAGACGCAGATCGAGAGGCCCGGCGAGGGTCATCAAAGAAGATCAACACAATATCAACCGAAAAATTAGGGCCAAAGAAGTGCGCCTTGTAGGGGACAATGTCGAAATGGGCATATATCCTACCAGCAAAGCGCTCGAAATAGCAGATGAACAGGGCTTAGACCTGGTAGAGATTTCTCCAAACGCAGAACCGCCTGTAGTAAAAGTAATGGACTATAAAAAGTTCATCTACGAGCAGAAAAAGCGCGAAAAGGCTATGAAAGCCAAAGCGAGCAAGGTCGTTGTAAAGGAGATTCGATTTGGACCCAATACGGATGATCATGACTACGACTTTAAAAAGAAGCACGCAATCAAATTCTTAGAAGAAGGAGCCAAATTAAAGGCCTATGTATTCTTCAAGGGGCGTTCTATTATTTATAAAGACCAGGGCGAGATCCTACTCTTGCGTTTAGCGCAGGATCTGGAAGACTACGGAAAAGTAGAACAGATGCCCAAACTGGAAGGCAAGCGAATGATCATGTTCGTTGCTCCGAAAAAGACAAAATAGCCGAACAGGCAAAAAAATACTTATCGCTTGCGGTAAGTTATAGTGGATAATTACTAAAAGAAGAAGAACAATGCCTAAAATGAAAACGAAATCCAGTGCTAAGAAGCGATTTAAGCTGACCGGTACCGGAAAGATTAAGAGAAAGCATGCGTTTAAAAGTCACATCTTGACCAAGAAGTCTAAGAAGCGTAAACTTGCTCTTACTCACGATACCCTCGTGCATAAAGCAGACGAGGACAATGTTAAGATCATGCTTCGTTTGAAGTAATTGGTTTTAACCGGTTAACACAATGAAAACCCTGGAGTACGGCCAAAAAAGTTCTCAATAATTGAGGCGCCTGCTACAAAAAATTCAAAATTATGCCAAGATCAGTAAATTCAGTTGCGAGCCGAGCACGTAGAAAAAAAGTGCTTAAGCAAGCGAAAGGTTACTTCGGACGTCGAAAGAACGTTTGGACAGTAGCAAAAAATGCGGTGGAGAAAGCGATGACCTATGCGTATCGCGATCGTCGCCAAAAGAAGAGAAACTTTAGAAGTTTGTGGATTGCCCGTATCAACGCGGGAGCACGCCAGCACGGCATGTCTTATTCACAGTTTATGGGTGCCGTTAAGGCGAATCAAATTGACTTGAACCGTAAGGTACTTGCCGATTTAGCGATGAACCACCCGGAAGCTTTTGAAGCGATCATCAATAAAGTTAAATAAGAAGGGCATTAGCCTGATTCAATAACCGAATTTCCACTATAAAAAATCCCGCGTCATTGACGCGGGATTTTTAATGTATACCCTTACTATATTCCTATCGCTACCAGTGAAAACGAATGTCTTTCTGGATGTCGGGATGCAGGCTGTAATGCACCGGGCAGGTATTTGCGGTGCGTTCCAATATTTTCTGATTCTTTTCGGCTATCCCTTTCGGAAAATTGATCTCCACTTTAATACCCGAAATTCTCCTCGGATCACTGGCCATGGTCTTGGTCACTTCGGCTTCCGTTCCGGTCAAATCAACTCCAAGTTGTTCTGCCTTGATCCCCATGACCGTAAGCATACAACTAGCCAGCCCGGTGGCAACGGTATCGGTAGGTGAAAAAGCCTCTCCCTTCCCATTGTTGTCTGTGGGTGCATCGGTAATGAAGGTGTTGCCCGACTTAAGGTGTTGACTCGTGGCGCGAAGGCTTCCGTTATAGGTTACTTTTGAAGTCATAGAGAAGTAATGCTAGTCTTGTTTAAAAATCATCTCGTTCTGCTCGGGCTGAATGTTGGTCTCCACCTCCTCCAGCTTCAGGTCTTCTGCGTATCGTAGGATGTATACCGCTTGATTATAATAGCCGCCCAGGGGCTTACGGGCATAATTGAATTTATTCTCCACATGCTCACTCTCCCCTTGCAAATTAACCGTCTCGTAAAGATTTGCTGAAACCGCTAAACGCAAAAGGGTATCGTAGGTCACATCGAAACCGCGAACGGCATAGCTGTTAGGCGTCACGCCATACTTCTCTTCATAACGCTCAATAAATCGCTGGGCATTCATACGGTCGAATTCCTTATCCACGGAGGGAAAATGAAAGTTCAAACGCATCAAGTGCATGTTGGACAATTCATCACTGTCGTACGCATTTCCTTTGTTGGTCGTCAACAGCGTGATCTTTTTATCGTTGACCAGGGTATTGAGATCGGTGGTTGCATTACTCAATAAAGGAATGTCATTGGTTTCCATAATCACCCAGTTTTCCAGGACATCAGAAATCTTCTTGTCGATATCTTCGGGATACAGATAATACTGCCCGTCATCATTGAGTCGGGGCTCCACAACCTTGGCTTCAGGAAACAAATCCAGCAGTTTACTTTTAACGATCTTATTATCGGCATCAGCAATGATGATGATGTTCTTCCCAACACCATTGGTTTTTATGAATTCCAACATCTTATCCCTGAGCATGGCGTCAGCCGGACGAGATTGAAAGACATTAGAGATCAAGCGTACCTCCGGACTGATGGGCGAGATCACCGGCACGTCATCGCCTTTTAACAGTTCTCCCACTTCCTGCACATTGGCGCTTAGGAGAGGACCAATCACGGCATCTACATCTTGAAGATTATTCTCATTGATGATGCGTTGAATTTTACGGGCGTTCGTCGCCGCACCGTCGCGCCGATTGTACTGCGTATCATACACATAGAGATTGGTAGATAAGCCTAAGGCTTTAGCCGAATCGATCGCCATCAATACTCCGCTGTGAAAATCAAGTGCGATACGCATGACGCGATCGTCTTTGATCACCCGCTTAGGAGTGGCCGTACTGTCTGATCCTATTCTATTAAGATTGAACGGCAGCATGACCGCGATGTTCTTGGTGGTAAAGTCGGTGAGCTGCGCTTCCAGGTCCAGCCGACCCGCATCTACAGCTGTAGCCTCAAAGGTATCCCCCACCGATTTTGGAAGTTTAAGCACCATCCCGGCCTTTAAACCGCCATCTTCCAGTGCCGGATTGAGCGCGGTCAATTCATCCAGGGTAACTCCCAAAAAGGGCAACAAACTGTAATAACCCTCACCGGGTTTTACCTCGTAGTAGGAATAGTTTTCATCAAGCACCGCATCGGTTGCGTAGGTCTGCTCGGCTGGTACTTTTAGCTCCATACCTTCCTTTAAACCCATGACGATTTCCGGATTGAGCTCTTCCAATTGTGCAATGGAGATGCCATACATCTGAGACAAGCCCCATTTAGTTTCTTTGGGGAGCACTTTATGGGTGGTGTATTGCGGTTGTTGCTCTTCCGCTAGAGCGATCGCCTCATAATTGGTGGGAATTTGAATGCGATCTCCCTTCTGAAGCTGCTTCGCGTATAACTGGGTATTGTATTTTTTGATCACCTCTTGAGGCACCTTGTACCGCTGAGACAGACTAAAGAGGGTTTCCTGTTTTTTCACGCGGTGGGTAATGAATTCCAACTGCTGATCCGCTTGACGAACTTCAGTCGTGCTTGTCGTTGTGCGTGTCGGTGTCTGGGTCCCTTTCGGCGCGTTCAGTACGAGCACCATCCCTTCGTACACCCCATCTCGGGCTTCCGGATTGTAGCGATAGATCTCTGTGGTGGTCAAATTGTATTTTTCAGCAATACTCTCCACGCTTTCGCCGGCCTTTACCCGATGGCTCGCATATTGCTTTTGGGCCGCAGAAGCACAGCCAAAGATCATAAAAACAAAGAGGAACAGTATGGTGAATTGTTTCATAGTATAAGCTTATTCCCACTCAATGGTGGCCGGTGGTTTTGAACTGATGTCATAGACTACTCTATTAACGCCTTTCACCTTGTTTATTATATCATTGGAGGTTTTTTGTAAAAACTCATAGGGCAGATTCACCCAATCGGCGGTCATGCCATCTGTGCTCTCTACAGCACGCAGGGCGACACATTTCTCATAGGTACGTTCATCTCCCATAACCCCTACCGAATTGACCGGGAGCAACATGGCCCCTGCTTGCCAAACCTGATCATAAAGTCCCCATTCCCGAAGACCATTGATAAAGATGGCGTCTACCTCCTGTAAGATACGCACTTTTTCTGCAGTGATCGCTCCCAGAATTCGAATGGCCAATCCCGGGCCGGGAAACGGATGACGTCCCAATAATTTTTTATCAATCCCCAAGCTGGCCCCTACCCTTCTGACCTCATCTTTAAACAGCATTTTTAAGGGCTCTACCACGCTTAATTTCATAAAATCAGGCAATCCTCCAACGTTGTGGTGTGACTTGATGGTAGCTGAAGGGCCACCTGTAGCGGATACCGATTCAATAACGTCCGGATAGATGGTACCCTGACCCAGCCATTTGGCGCCTTCCACCTGATGAGCCTCATCGTCAAACACTTCAATAAATACACGACCAATGATTTTTCGTTTTTTTTCAGGATCGCTTTCGCCTTCGAGGGCATCCAGGAATCGAGCCGAAGCATCCACACCTTTGACGTTTAAGCCCATGCCTTCATATTGTTTAAGCACATCCTCAAACTCGTTCTTGCGGAGCAGTCCGTTGTTGACAAAAATGCAATGCAGATTCTTTCCAATGGCCTGATGCAATAAGGTTGCGGCAACGGTAGAATCAACACCTCCCGATAGTCCGAGAATGACCTTATCGTCTCCCAATTTGATCTTTAAGGCTTCTATGGTCGTCGCTGCAAAAGCATCCGGGGTCCAGGTCTGTTCCACCCCGGCAATATCGACTAAGAAATTTTCCAGGATCTGCTTCCCATCTGTACTGTGGTAGACCTCCGGATGAAATTGAATCCCGTAGGTTTGCTCTCCGTTCAGGCGGTAGGCCGCATGCTCTACATCAGAAGTTGAGGCCAGTAAAACGGCACCCTCCGGGAGCTCCTTAATCGTGTCACTATGGCTCATCCATACCTGACTGTTTTCCATGACCCCCTTAAAAAAAGGTTCCTCTGCCTTGATCTTCGAGAGATTGGCGCGGCCATATTCGCGGGTACTCGACTGCCCTACACGGCCACCGTTAAAATGGGCCAGGTATTGGGCTCCGTAGCAAACGCCCAATAACGGTTTCTTTCCCTTGATTCCTGAGAGGTCCGGATGGGGAGCGTCCTCCCATAGCACCGAGTAGGGAGAACCGGAAAGAATCACGGCTTTATAGCTGGAAAGGTCTTCCGGCAATTTGTTATAAGGTTTAATTTCGCAGTAGATATTCAGTTCGCGAACTCTTCTAGCAATGAGTTGTGTGTATTGCGACCCGAAGTCGAGGATAAGAACGTTATTTTGCATAGGCAAAAATAGTATTTCTGACTATTTTATGGTCCTTTCCAAGAGAGTCACTCCGGTCGATTATCAACATTCCTGTGGTCTTTTTGTTAATCTCGGTCAGGTTCGGAAGTTCATCTGCTTTTCCTTACTTTTAGTTGACTAAAACTACACCTCATGTTCAAATCCAATTCATCCTTCCGTTCTAGTATGCTACCGGTACTGGTAGTCAGCTTGTTTTTTTGTTTTGGCTTTCGCGAAAGCGTATACGCACAAAATGACGGCTGGAATATCAGCACCTCCCAAAGAGATCCGTACACAGGGGTGGTGGTCGCCAATGGCCGACTGGGTTTTTTGCCTACTGCAGAACCTTTTGGGATACAACAGATCATCCCCAATAATGTGTACGACAAAGAATCTCCCCTGGGGGTCAGCCGTATTTTAGCGGGTATTAATTTTGGGAATCTGGATCTGACTATCGATGGCCAATCGCTTGAAAATGTTGGGCTGGCTAACTGGCAGCAGGTGTTGCATATGAAGGAAGCTGCTTTCGAAACCCGGTTCACCGTTCCCGGAAAAGCCGAAATATCCTACATCTGGTATGCTTTGCGGAATGTTCCCTACGCAGGCTATGTTGATATTAAGATCACGCCACTAAGTGCAATTGACATTGAAGTTACCGCCAAGATTCAAACTCCGGAAGAATATCAGGACCCCACCAGTACCTTTAGAGTGCTTCAGGATCTGGAAACGACCATGCCTATTTTACAAACGGTAGCTACCAGCAGGCAGGGTAGACATCAGGTGGCTGCTTCGGGCACCTTTATTTGGCACGGCATCAATAGCACGCGTGAAGAGCAGCGACCCGAACTTCATCATCAGTTGATCAATGATTATGACAACCGGCTTTCGTTTGAGAAAAAACTAAAGCGAGGTGAAGTGTATGAATTCGCCTGGACCGGCGCCTTGACCACCACTCAGGATTTTCACGATCCACAAACGGAAAGTGAACGCTTTGTTATTTTTAATCTATTGACCCCGCGTCAGGCCCTGTTGGACCAGCATAAAGATCTATGGTCTGAGCTTTGGGAGGGGGACATTGAGATCGAAGGCGATCTGGGATCACAGCAGGACGTGCGTTTAGCCCTGTACCATTTGTACTCTTTTGCCCGAGCCGATTCCAACCTCAGCATTGCTCCTATGGGCTTGAGTTCTCAAGGCTATAACGGGCATATCTTTTGGGACACCGAGCTTTGGATGTACCCTCCCCTGCTCTTACTACATCAGGATATCGCACGTTCTTTGGTCAATTACCGCAGCGATCGGCTGGAAAAAGCGCGACAGAAGGCGGTCAATTTTGGCTATCAGGGTGCCATGTTTCCCTGGGAAAGCGACGATACCGGAGAAGAGGCCACCCCGGCCTGGGCGCTCACCGGAACCTTTGAGCACCACATCACCGCCGATGTAGCCATCGCTTTCTGGAACTATTACCGGGTTACCCGCGATCAACAATGGCTGGAAGAACGCGGATATCCCATGCTTCAGGAAGTCGCCGATTATTGGGTGAGTCGGGTAACACCCAACCCAGACGGAAGTTATTCCATCAACAACGTGGTGGGCGCTAATGAATTTGCCCCCAATGTGAACGACAATGCCTTTACCAACGGTTCTGCGATCACTGCGTTGCAGTACGCAACCTTGGCCGCCAAGGCTGTGGGACTTAGCCCTAACCCGGCCTGGGAAGAAGTTGCTTCGAAGATCAGGATCCTGCAATTTCCCGACGGAACCACTAAAGAACACGCCACCTATACCGGAGCGATCATTAAACAGGCTGATGTGAACCTATTGACCTATCCGTTGAACATCGTGACCGATCCGCAGATCGTCAGTCAGGACCTCAACTATTATGAGCCTAAACTGGCTGAAGAAGGTCCGGCCATGGGACAAAGCATCTTTGCCATCATCTACGCCCGCCAGGGCAATGCCAAAGAAGCTTTTCGTTTGTTTAAGCGCAGTTATGAACCCAACAAACGACCTCCATTTGGGGCATTGGCGGAAAGCGCGCTGAGCGACAATCCCTATTTTGCTACCGGAGCGGGTGGCATGCTGCAGACGGTACTTTTTGGTTTTGGCGGACTGCATCTGACCGAAAATGGGATCGAACAGCAGAACCCTATCCTACCGGCCGGGTGGAAGAAATTGACTTTGAAAGGAATCGGACCGGAGAATAAAACCTACGTTATTGAATAAGTCTTAACACAAAATTAGTCAATACCAAATACGGCAATGAAGTCCACTTGCGTTCCCGTACTATAATCATTTCACAAAACCACTGTTATGAAATACCTCACTGCGATCATTTTTGGGCTGGCCATTGTGCTTGCCGCCATTTTTTTGGGCAATGCCTATGTTCAACGCGCAAATCCTGACGGGACCATCGCTACCACCGGACTGGGTAGTGAGAACTTCACCTCTGACCTTATCGTTTGGGAAGTGGACTTCATTCGAAACAACAGCAATTTACGCGAGGGATACAATGCACTGGAACGCGATAAGAATCTGGTGAAGGCCTACCTGAACGAAAAGGGCATCGCCAGCGAAAACATTATTTTTCAAGCGGTCACCACCAGCGAATTGCGGGAGAATAAATACCAGAATGGCAATTATGTAGGTACGGAATTCAGCGGCTATGAGTTGCGGCAAACGGTCAAAGTCGAATCAAAAGAAGTCGCTAAGGTAGAAGAAGTCTCCCGAGAGATCACCCAGCTGCTCAATCAAGGCGTGCAGGTGCAGAGCAGGCCGCCGCGCTACTACTATACCAAACTCGCCGACCTGAAGATCGAAATGATCTCAAAGGCTACGGAAGACGCTAGACTGCGTGCAGAAAAGATCGCAGAAAATAGCGGTGGTTCGTTGGGAAAATTGAAAGACGCCCGTATGGGGGTATTTCAGATCACAGGGCAGAATAGTAGCGAAGAATACAGCTGGGGCGGTTCGTTCAATACCAGTGACAAAAAGAAAACAGCCACCATCACCATGCGTTTGGAATACGCTATTGACTAAGAACCTCGTCTAAGATGGCATTCATGGCTTCGCTATCCCAATTGGCTGCCCCCGATTCGTCCAGCACGATACGCCCGGTCTGATCGATCAGAAAGGTACGGGGTATGGAACGGGTCTGCAGGGCTTCCGGAGCTTGAATTTGTGGGTTGTAGACAGGAAGCTCATACCCTTTGCGATTGAGGAATCGGGTGACCACTTGGGGTTCTTCATCGGTCAAGAATAGGAAATCAATGCGATCACCATAGCGCTCATACAAGGCTTGCATATCGGGCATTTCAGCAATACAGGGCGGGCACCAGGTCGCCCAGTAGTTGATCAATACCGGTTTCCCCTGGCCCACGGCCACGGACCTGGATTGACCATCCAGCGTGGTTAGCGGATAGCTGAATGCGGTGAGTGCTTGCTGTTCTGCTTTCGCGAAAGCGGAAGGCGTACTGATCGCTCCGATTACTTTGTGTAAGGCTACCTGAATAGGTTTTCTCGTCCAAGGCAGCAATAACAGCAGCAAGACCAGTAGCAGAATAATGTTGGATTTGGATACCCGGAAGCGCTTCTTCATGCCATAAAATTAAAGCAGGAATCGCTAAGACCCCTGCTTTTTATTCGTTGAATTATTCTTTAGCGGCTATCACCGTCTTACAGTACCCAGTGGAAAAGAAGCCGAGTTCACGCTTAAGGTGTTCAAGGTCGGGAATACTTCCTGACCGGCTACCCCGCGTAAGGGTTGTAGAAAGAAGGCGCCCTGGCTGGTGTCCGGAAAGGGCTCAATAGAAACATAAACCACTTTACCGCGAACATCTCCGGGGAAGGTGACACCCGGAGGGGCGATGTCATTGTTTAAAAAGTCTTCTCCGGGAAATTCCGGAATGGTCTCATTACCGCTGTAGGGAGAAAACTCGTCTTTGACGTCTACTCGGGTAAAAGATCCTGTGGCTACGTCTACACTCCCTCCATTAGCGGTGGGGAAACGCACCCAGGCGTTGTATTTCCAACCCGGACCGAGATCCGGTAAATTCAAGCCCGGCACCGGTGGTTCCACATTGGGGTTCTTAAAATACAGCCCGGCTTGATCGTTTCCGGCTACCTGGTCGGTGGGTGTTTCCATGACGAATTGCCCCGAAGCCGAATTGAAATTACCGATGGCCTGATCAATGGAGAGCGAAGCGGCATTCCCGGAAAAATTGCCTTGTAAAATTCGCGTATCCGAAGGGCCCGGATCGTTATCATTTCCAGGTTCTATGGTCAGAAAGAATGCAGTGGCTGCATTGAGGGCTTGAGCGTCTACTCGAAATTGCTTGGGAAAGTTGACATCCACAAATTTACCCGTACTCACGGCCTGACCGTCCACAATGAACCAGCCCTCGTATTCAAAGGATTGACCCAGGGTCTGTAAACCGATAATGTCCAATTCGAGTAAAGCGGTACGATCGCCGTCATCACTGGAGGAACAACCGGAGAACAATAGGGCAAGGGTGAGTAAGGATAGGATTGATTTGATGAATTTCAGCATGAGTTTTGTTTTTGTTTATAACTCCATTCCCCGGGGAATAGTATATGGCAGATTTAAGGATATAAAAAATCCTCCTGCCGAAACAGGAGGATACTTTAGGATGAAGACACTACGGCTTAAGCCGCATTGTCTTCTTTGATCTTATTTAAGGCTGATCCTTTACGATACCAGGTGATCTGTGCATCGTTATAGGTATGATTTACCTTGATGGTGTCTGTGCTTCCGTCTTTGTGCGTCACCTCAATGGTTAAAGGCGTGTCCGGCGCAAAATCTTCAATGTCTACAAACTTAAAGGTATCATCTTCCTGGATCAGATCGTAATCACTCTCATTGGCAAAGGTCAGGGCAAGCATGCCTTGCTTCTTGAGGTTCGTTTCGTGAATTCGGGCAAATGATTTTACGATCACTGCAGCTACCCCTAAATGGCGAGGTTCCATGGCTGCATGCTCTCGAGACGATCCTTCTCCGTAGTTGTGATCACCCACCACCACAGTATAGATGCCGTTTTTCTTGTATTCACGCTGCGTATCCGGTACTCCGCCGTATTCTCCGGTCAATTGATTCTTAACAAAGTTGGTCTTCTTGTTATAAGCGTTAACCGCTCCGATCAAACAGTTGTTGGAAATATTGTCCAAATGTCCACGGTATCTCAACCAGGGTCCTGCCATAGAAATGTGATCTGTGGTACACTTTCCAAAAGCCTTGATCAATAACTTCACCTCTTTCAGGTCTTCATCTTTGATGGGTTCGAACGGAGTAAGTAACTGCAGTCGTTCGCTATCTTCGGCTACTTTTACGTCCACCTTACTTCCATCTTCTACCGGAGGTACGAAACCGTTCTCTTCCACATCAAATCCTTTTGGTGGCAGTTCGATTCCTTGTGGCTCGTCCAATTTCACTTCCTGTCCGTCTTCATTGAGCAGCGTATCGTTCATCGGGTCAAAATCCAAACGTCCCGAGATCGCGATAGCTGCTACCATTTCCGGAGAACCCACAAAGGCGTGGGTATTTGGGTTCCCATCGGCTCGCTTAGAGAAGTTCCGGTTGAAGGAATGGACAATGGTGTTCTTTCGATCCCCTAGAGCATCACTTCGGTCCCACTGACCGATACAAGGGCCGCAGGCATTGGTAAAGATGGTCGCTCCAAGATCTTCAAAAACCTGAAGCAGTCCGTCGCGCTCCGCCGTAAAGCGAATCTGCTCACTACCCGGATTGATCCCAAAATCACTTTTTGGTTTTAATTTCTTATTGACCGCTTGTTGGGCGATGGAAGCCGCCCGGGTCAGATCTTCGTAGGAAGAGTTGGTACACGAACCGATCAGCCCCCAATCCACTTTAATGGGCCAGTCGTTCTTTTTCGCCTTTTCGCCCAGCTGTCCCACCGGAGTGGCCAAATCTGGGGTAAAAGGTCCGTTCAAATGCGGACGTAATTCCGAAAGATTGATCTCGATCACCTGATCGAAATAGGTTTCGGGATCGTCATAAACCTCCGGGTCTCCGGTTAGGTATTCTCTAATTTTATTGGCTTCATCGGCCACTTCAGCGCGGTCCGTTGCCCGCAAGAAGCGCTCCATAGAATCATCGTACCCAAAAGTAGAGGTGGTCGCTCCAATCTCAGCACCCATGTTGCAAATGGTCCCTTTTCCGGTACAGGAAAGGTTTTTAGCCCCCGGGCCGAAATATTCAACAATAGCTCCGGTTCCTCCTTTTACTGTAAGGATTCCGGCCACTTTTAAGATCACATCTTTAGAAGCGGTCCATCCGCTCAGCTCACCGGTCAGTTTAACACCGATCAACTTTGGAAATTTCAATTCCCAGGCCATCCCGGCCATCACGTCTACTGCATCAGCACCACCGACTCCAATGGCTACCATGCCCAGTCCGCCGGCATTCACCGTATGCGAATCGGTACCGATCATCATTCCTCCGGGAAAGGCATAATTCTCTAAAACCACCTGGTGAATGATCCCTGCACCCGGCTTCCAGAATCCGATGCCGTACTTATTGGATACGGAACCCAGGAAGTCGAATACTTCATTACTGGTCTCGTTAGCGCGTTTTAAATCGGCAGCTGCCCCTTGTTTGGCCTGGATCAAGTGATCACAATGCACGGTGGTGGGTACCGCAGCCGTTTTTTTACCTGCTTGCATGAATTGCAAAAGCGCCATTTGGGCGGTCGCATCCTGACAGGCTATACGGTCGGGCGCAAAATCGACATAATCTTTCCCTCGGGTAAAGGCCTTGGTCGGCATTCCGTCCCACAGGTGATTGTATAAAATCTTTTCTGAAAGTGTGAGGGGTCTGCCCACGATCTCCCGTGCTTTATCTACACGTTCTGCCATTCGGGCGTACACTTCCTTAATCATGTCAATATCAAATGCCATAGTCAATTATTGTTTTTTGGTGATTGTATCCGGGCTTTTTAAAGCCCCGTAAAACTACGAAAACCCCTAAGAATTATCAACTATTTAAGGCTTTCTCCCATTTTGCCACTATCGTTTGTTAAAAGCGACAAATCATCAAGAAAAAATCAAAAAAATTAAGGAATTACGGAGTATCCCGTTTAAAAATTAACGACTCCTTATTTCTTAAAAAAGCGACGTACCCGAGGATGATCCCTCAACTTCATCATGGGAAGTTCATAGAAGCGATAGAGGCCTGCAGCCAGCAGCAACAGACTCGCCAAATAAACGAAGGCAAGTATTGCTTTCGCGAAAGCGGACTCCATCTGCCAGGGCCACCAGAGCTCAAACAGGTACAGTAAGAACGTATGGTGCAGCAGGTACATGCTGTACGACCATAAACTCAAACGCGTGATGAGTAGGGTCCAAAGACCGGATTCTCGTTTCCAGCCGGATAGCCAGGGCAGGTGGCCAGCGATCAATATCGAAATAAGAGGCAGGTACAGTACATTCCAGAAGACGGGTTTAGCCGATACCGAGAAATCGCCCTGTCCCATGATCAGTTGTAAGGCTACAAACAACAAGGAGACAAGAATGGCCGAGAACGCAGCGTTACGCTTCCATAAGGTCGGATAGTTCAGACTCAACCAGGCAGCCAACATGCCGTAGTAGATGGCGTCAATGCGATAGATCACGATGGCCTTCAGTTGATCATTCCATTGGGTAAGGGTGCTTAGGTCATGGGTGAGATGAAATATGATCTTGGTAGCCAGAAACAGTACAAGTATTCCTAACACCATAGTGAGAAAGGCTTTATTTTTATTCTTGAACAGGGGCAGCATGGCAAAAAGCAGTGCGGGACCCAGCAGATAGGCAAACTCTTCAATAGACAGGCTCCAGGATTCCGGAAAGAACGGCAGATGGAAATCATGGAAGTTTTGCAAAAAGAAGAAATACTTCCACAGGTCTCGTTGCCAGTCAAATTGGGTCAGCTGATAACCCACGCTGAGACCGATCAGGATATTCACCAGAAGCATGAGGTAATAGTTGGGGAGGGTACGAAGCCATCTGCGGACCCAAAAATAGCCCAGATCACTGATGCTCGCTTCCTCTTTGACGAGTCCGCGATAGACGATCCTCCCGATCAGAAATCCGCTTAAGACAAAAAACAACTCCACGCCCAGAAAACCCATTTGGCTTAAGAGGTAAATGGCTAAAGGATGTTCGGTAAAAGAAACGAGGTAACCTAGATGAGCCAAGACCACGAAGATAATGGCGCAAGCGCGCATCAAATCCAGGCCAAAAATGCGACGTTGATAATCGATCTTCACGCGCTCAAGATAGCGTAAAAATCAGTAGACCTTAAAGAAGGTTTTTAATGATCTGCTCAATGGATAGGCCTTGTGCTTCGGCTTTATAATTCCGAATCACACGATGTCGTAGAATGCCTTCGGCCACCGCTCTTACGTTCTCAATATCCGGAGAGTACTTGCCTTGTACGGCTGCATGAGTCTTGGCGGCCAGCACCAAGTTTTGCGAAGCCCTGGGTCCCGCACCCCAATCGATAAATTCTTTCACCTCTTGGGTAGCCAGAGATCCCGCAGGACGGGTTTTACCCACCAGAGTCACCGCATATTCCACTACATTATCAGCCACAGGAACGCGACGGATCAGGTGTTGGAACTCTTCAATTTCCGAAGCAGTGAATAGGGGCTCCACCTGTTGTGTCGCATCAGAAGTGGTGGCCTTGACGACATTCACCTCTTCTTTATAGGAGGGGTAGTCCAGATTGATGGCAAACATGAATCGATCGAGCTGGGCCTCCGGTAAGGGATAGGTTCCTTCTTGTTCGATCGGGTTTTGGGTGGCCAATACGAAATAGGGTCTGGCCAGTGGATAACGTTGTCCGGCAACGGTCACCACGCGCTCCTGCATGGCCTCCAATAAGGCTGCCTGGGTTTTAGGTGGGGTTCTGTTGATCTCGTCAGCCAGAATGATGTTGGCAAAAACAGGCCCTTTGATGAACTTGAAATTACGGTTCTCGTCCAGAATTTCGGCACCCAGAATATCACTGGGCATAAGGTCTGGAGTAAACTGTATCCGTTTGAAGTCAAGACCTAAAGCTTGAGCAATGGTGTTGACCATTAAGGTTTTGGCCAGACCGGGCACCCCGATCAGAAGAGCGTGGCCTCCAGAGAGGATACTGATCAGAATCTCATCAACCACCTTGTCCTGCCCAATAATGACCTTGGCGATCTCTTTTTTCAGGCGGGCGTATTTTGTAACCAGTTGATCTATGGCTGCGACGTCTGACATACTATTGTTTTACCCAATTACCGGCAAACTCACAGTCGCGGTATTTGCCATTGATCTTCACATAGGTATCGGTGATCTTGTCGTCCTGCCATTTTTTGATCGCCTTCACTCGCTTGTCGGTTAAGGCGAGCTCTTTGATCTTTACATAGTCTTTGGCATAGTCTGCCACGTGTTCGTCAAAGCGATTGGTCACTTTGAGTATTTTATAACGGACCCGTCCGGTGCGATCGGGATCATTGAATACTGCAGAGATCTCCCCTTCTTTCAGGTCCTGGATCTGTGCGTATAATTCAGAATCTACGTTGGTCAGTTCAAATCGGCGATCTCCGGTTTGCGGATTGATCAAGGCTCCTCCATCGCTACGGGTTTCTTTTTCATCAGAAAATTCACGTGCTGCTTCAGCAAAGTCCAGTTCACCGGCAACCAGCCTGGTACGCAGGTCGTCAATTTTCTCTTTGGCCGCTTTTACCGTTTCCTGAGTTACGTTGGGAATACGAAGGATATGGCGCACGTCGCGACGCTGACCGCGAATGCGATCTACGGTAAGGATGTGGTAGCCAAATTCAGTTTCAAAGGGTTCACTCACCTCCCCTTCCTGTAATGAAAAAGCAACATCCTTGAATTCTTTGACGAAAGGATCCGTTCGCGTAAGCGTCATTAGTCCACCTTCCCGAGCTGATCCCGGATCCTGGGAATACAGTACTGCCCGGCTGGCAAAACTGCTTCCATTGTCTAACACATCCCGGCGATATCCGTTCAATTCATCCAATACCTTTTGTACTTCTTCCTGTGGAATTTCCGGCTCGATCACGATCTGAGAGATCTCGAGTTCGACCCCTATCAAGGGGCGTTCTTCTTTGGGGATAGACTCGAAAAACTGGCGTACTTCGTCTGGGGTGATCTCCACCTCTTCCACTACTTTCTGCTGCATCAGAGTACCCAGTTGCTGATTCCGATTGAGTTCGTACAATTCCTTTTCCAGATCGGCTACACTTTCTTTGCGGTAGAACTGAAGCATTTTTTCCTGACTTCCCAGCTGGCCTTTTAGGTATTCGATCTGCTGTTGGGTGTACGAACGTACACGTCCCTCATCTACGGTAACACTATCCTGAATGGCCATGTGCGCATACAACTTGTCCTCCAGCAGCTTTCCCATGATCTCACATTCGGAAACATCTTCGTAACCGCCCTGACTATCCTGTTGAATGGTTTCTAAGGTCTTTGCCACATCACTGTCGAGAATGATAAAGTCTCCAACCACTCCGGCCACACCATCAACTTTAAAACTGACTGCCGCTGTTTTTACGGTGTCCTGCTGTTGCATGGGCTTGTCCGGTTGCAGAGCGTCCAGATTGGCTTGTTTTTCCTCCAGGGTTTGCGCCCCTGCAGTAAGTATAGCACTGCAAAAAATAAGGCTAGTTATAAATCTCAAATTCATTTTTCTTAATTGCATCTCTTGTAATATCTGTTTCCAGCTGACTGATCAACTGTAATTTTCTTTTGTTCAGAATGATCTCTTTGATGGTAGGAGCTACATAGGTTAATGGAGCTTGTTCATTCTGACCTAAGGTTTCCTCAACAGCGATCAAATATACCCCTAATGAATCGCGTAGCTGAAGGAAATTAGTTTTTTTTAACAGCCTGTCGGCCTCTTCCGGAGCGATGGCATTGATACTGGCTACTACCCTATTCTGACGCACCCAGGCGCTATCGTTCAGTGATTTGGCCCTAAAATTAAAACTGATGGAATCGAGTACCCGTTTATCCTCCGCATCCCAACGTTTAAAGCGCTGGACGATCTCGTCGAGATCTTCTCTATTGGGCGCGGTCTGTATAAAGCGCAGTTTGAGCAGGGGTTCGTTCGTCCTGAAATTGCTGAGGTGCTCTTCATAGTAGGCCGCTATTTCCTGATCAGAAACGATACTATCCAGTGTTTGAGCGACTACTGCATCTTTATAAGCTTTGGTGTAGAGTTCATCGCGGTACTGCCTCACCATGCTGTTGAATTGATCCTGTTGTTCCTGAGTCAGATTGCGCCGTGCGCCGTCCATCAGCAGTTGCTGTGTGGCCCAACGGGTAATAAAGCCATTGACCACCAGGGTGCTGTCGCGGGCTGAAGTACCGGGAGGGACCAGATTAGCGATATCTTCTTTGTAGAGATAAGAATCATTCACGCGGGCCACTGCGTTAGCTCGTTCGTCTTTAGCAGTACATGCCAGCTGCAGAACAAAAAGCAGGAGTACGACTAGGATTCTCTTCATTTCATTCGGTTCTTAAAGGGTCATCCGGCGGCTTAATTCAGTAGGGTTGCCTTCGGGTTTTAATTCCTGCGTTGGTCATGGGCAATAGTAGTGCCAGAAACTAAACTTGCGAATTTTCTTCGATTAAAGCATAATAAGCTTCCCATCGATCAAAACACCGCGACGGATGGCTGCAAAAGTACACTTTTCATTAGCTTTGCCAAGCCAAATCAAAACGGGAATCAGCAGTTTTTAGTGCTTGCTGTTACGTCTTCTTCGTCGGGCAATACGAATTATTTGAGTTCGGTAGGGGAAGTATGACGGTCTTGGCACGGCAATTGCCTAAATCAGCATCATGGAACGACAAATCAAAATGCTTTGGGACTTTAGAGGTCCAAACGCGCAACCCACTGCGACCCATCATGAAGTCCATCTGAAGGAATATGTGACGATGAAATCCATACCGGAGACCATCACCGGGGTGGAGCAGCTGTCAGCTATGCATACGGTGGCCTTTCTGGTCACTAACGAAGCCTGGGTAGCGCAAGTTCGAGAAGACCTTAAACCCCATCGCGGACAGGTGTATCTTCCAAAAAAATGAAATAGTAACTAAAAGATTTCCAAGATCTAATCGCTTGATTATCTTTGCGCAAAATTTAAAAAAATGAAGAAAGTAGTACTAGCAATTGCATTTGCAGTAATGAGCATGAGCGTGATCGCTCAAACAAAAATTGGAACGATTGACAGCGACCTCATCATTGGCAGTCATCCGGACCTGAAGAAAGTGCAAACCGATCTGACCGCCTATACCAAGACCCTGGATGATCAAATGAAAGAGATGTTGCAGAAATATCAGACACAGGTGCAGGATTATCAGGCCAAGGAATCCACTATGCTGGCAGCCGATAAAAAAATGAAGCAGGACGAGATCATTAAATTGGAGCAGGAAATCCAACAATTCCGTCAGAATTCATCGCAGTTGATCCAAATCAAGCAAAACGAACTGATGCAACCCATTTATGAAAAGGTGGGACGCGTACTGGACGAAGTCGCTAAAGCGGAAGGCTATACGCAAGTGTTAACCTTGAACAATACCGTGGCCTTTTTTGACACTCGATTCGATCTTACAGAAACGGTGGCCAAAAAATTGGGAATCACCTTACCGCAGTAAAGGCATACATCACCATCAAAGAAAAATCCGTGGAGGTCTCCACGGATTTTTTGTTTTATACGCCTGTCCCACTTCTTTTGAAGCCGGAGCGGTCACGACTACCGACTGTAATTGGGAGCCTCTTTGGTGATGGTTACATCGTGAGGATGACTTTCGTGAATTCCGGAGGACGTGATTTTTACGAATTGGGCTTTATCCTGTAGGGTGCTAATGTCTTTAGCCCCGCAGTAACCCATACCGGCACGAAGACCACCCACAAATTGATGGATGCTTTCGTACAGATCGCCTTTGTAAGGCACCCGACCTACGATCCCTTCCGGCACTAATTTTTTGATATCGTCTTCCACATCCTGGAAGTAGCGATCTTTGGAACCCTGCTTCATGGCCTCTACAGAGCCCATACCCCGGTAGGTTTTGAATTTCCGGCCTTCATAAATGATGGTCTCTCCCGGAGATTCTTTTGTTCCTGCAAGTAAGGAGCCCAGCATGACCGTATC
The DNA here is from genome assembly GCA_029866965.1 of Flavobacteriaceae bacterium YJPT1-3. Lineage (GTDB taxonomy): Bacteria > Bacteroidota > Bacteroidia > Flavobacteriales > Flavobacteriaceae > Croceiramulus > Croceiramulus getboli. The sequence continues at coordinate 3,163,795 of CP123444.1, forward strand.
GGCTCCTGCGGCGATGGCTTTAGGG